>DATLLB010000621.1:0-19261 GCA_035538075.1 Enhygromyxa sp. | reverse complement strand
CAGTTGCCCGCGCGCGGGTGAGAAGCGGCCCATGACGCTCGAGATCGTGCCGACCCGCGAGGGCTACGAGCGCTGGGCCCCGTACTACGACGACTATGACAACGCGCTGCTCGAGCACGATCAGCGCGTTGTCATAGTCGTCGTAGTACGGGGCCCAGCGCTCGTAGCCCTCGCGGGTCGGCACGATCTCGAGCGTCATGGGCCGCTTCTCACCCGCGCGCGGGCAACTGTCAACGCGCCGCGGGATGCGAGCGCTCAGAACACCTGCACCGGCGGGCTCGGCGAGAGCGTCGTGTTCGCATGGCCGTAGCCGAGCTGCCCCCAGTTGTTCTGCCCCCAGCAGCGCAGGCTTTTGTCCGCCAACACCACGCAGTTGAAGTTACCCCCCGCAGAGATCTGCACGGGCACACCGCCGACGTTCGCGTTGCCGGGCGGCATCTCACCGGGCTCGTCACCCAGCCAGCCATCGGGGACATTGATCCCCAGCTTCCCGGCGCCGGCCGAGCCCCAGCAGCGAACAATGCCGCCTTGGAGGATTGTACAGACGTGCTCGCTGCCGCCGTCGAGCTCGACGACGACGCCGTTCACGTTCGTGATGACCGGCGGCATCTCGCCCGGATGATCGCCAATGTCGTTGGTATGCCCCTGGCCCAGCTGCCCGGCGTTGTTCCTGCCCCAGCAGCGGAGATTGCCGCCCTGCAGGGCCGCACAGTGATAGTTGTTGCCCGACGCGAGCCCGATCGCGACGCTGTTGACTCCGAGGTTGACGTCGGCGGTTGGTAGCTCGCCGGGGCCGTCTCCGAAGGCGAGCTGGTGCCCGTATCCCAGCTGGCCGTAGGTGCCCACGCCCCAGCAACGGACCTTGCCGTTGTTGAGCCGTGCACAGGTCGAGGACGCAGCCGCGGACAGCTCGACGACCGTGCCGCCGAGGTTGAGGAGTGGCGGCGGGACCTCGCCCGGCGCGTCTCCAATGACGGTGGCAGCCCCCGCCCCAGCCTGACCGCTGGTGCTGTTGCCCCAGCAGCGCACGCCACCGGCGTCGTTCAACACGCACGTGTGACCATCGCCCATCACGATCTGCACGACATTGCCGAGCCCGATGATCGCCGGCGGCGGCATCTCACCGGGTTCATCACCGATGTCCTCCGTGCTCCCGATACCGAGCTGACCGTGATTGTTGCGACCCCAGCAGCGCAGCTCGTTGGTGTTCAACAGCACGCAGGTGTGACTTCGTGAGGAGCCGATGAGCACAGCCGGACCGCCGACGTCGACGATCGATGGCGGTATCTCGAACAGCTGATCGCCCATCGCCCCAGTGTGGCCCAGGCCGAGCTGCCCATAGTCGTTCAGACCCCAGCAGCGCACGACGCCACCCGCATCCAACACGCAGGTGTGCTGACTCCCCGTCGCGACCGTGATGTCGGTCGCTTGGCAGCCGGCCTCGCAGCCGTCGAGCGGCTGGTTGTTGGCGTCGTCGCACTGCTCGACGCCGGCATGCACGAAGCCGTCCCCGCACGTCGCCGGCTGGCAGTTGCTCAGGCACGCCGCGTTGTCGGCGTTGGCATTGCCGGCGTCACACGCCTCCCCTTCGCCGACCTGCACATACCCGTCGCCGCAGGTGGCGAGCAGACAGGCGTTGATGCAGCCGTCGGTGTTGACGAGGTTCTGATCGTCGCACTCCTCCTGATCGGCCCACACGAAGCCGTCGCCGCAGCTCGCGTTCTCGCAGCTCGTCAGGCACGGATCATCGTTGCTGCCGTTGCCGTCGTCGCACTGCTCGACGCCCCCGTACACGTAGCCGTCGCCGCAGCTCGCCACGTCGCAGGTCGCCAGGCATCCGTCCCCATTGTTGACGTTGCCGTCGTCGCACTCCTCCTCGCCCTGCCACAAGAAGCCGTCGCTGCAGCTCGCGTACACGCAGGTCGTCAAGCACAGGTCGCCATTGTTGGCGTTGCCGTCGTCGCAATCTTCGTTCGCTTGCAGCAGCCCGTCGCCGCAGCTCGCGAGCGCGCACGCGTTGGTGCACGCGTCGTTGTCGATGGCGTTGCCGTCGTCACAGCCCTCGCCGGGACCGACGAAGCCGTCGCCGCAGCCGGCCGCAACACAGGTGTCGAGGCAGGTGTCGCCGTTGTTCGCGTTGGCGTCGTCGCACTGCTCGACGCCCTCGTGGATGACCCCGTCACCGCAGCTCGCTAGCGCGCAGCTGTTGAGGCACGCGTCGCCATCGTTGCCGTTCTGATCGTCGCAGGCCTCGACGCCCTCGTGGATGACCCCGTCGCCGCAGCTCGCGTTGACGCAAGTGTCGAGGCACGCGTCGCCATTGTTGCCGTTCTGATCGTCGCAGTCCTCGCCGAGCTGCACCATGCCGTCACCGCAGCTGGCGAGCGCACACACGTTGGTGCACGCGTCGTCGTCGATGGTGTTGCCGTCGTCGCAGCCCTCGCCCGGCCCGACGACCCCGTCGCCGCAGCTCGCCACCTCGCAAGTGCTCAGGCACGCGTCGTCATCGATGGTGTTGCCGTCGTCGCAGGCCTCGCCTGGATCGACCACCCCGTCCCCACAGACGCCGTCGCCGTCGCCGTCGCCATCGCCATCGCCATCACCGTCGCCATCGCCATCACCATCGCCATCACCATCGCCATCGCCATCTCCGTCACCCTCGCCGTCACCGTCGCCATCGCCCGTCTCACCCGGCTCGACGCAAAATCCATCCACACACAGCAAGCCATCGGGACAGAACGCACCGCCGACACACTCCTCCGGGTCGTCGTCGCTGGCGGTCAGGTCGTCCCCCGAGCAGGACGTCACGAGACCAAAGACAAACACCCACGGCCACGAATCACGACGCGATGTCACGGCCCATCAGTACCGGCCGACGCCAATGCGGGCAAGCACAATCGAATGGGCAATTCGCTTGCAATTGCCCCTGCGCCCGGTAGAACAGTGTTCGTGAGCGCGGCCATTCAGTTGATCGGATCAGCGCTGCTGGTCGTGAGCCTGATGTTCGCGGCTGGCTTGCAGCTGCGCGTCGCCGAGCTGCTCGCGCTGCGCGAGCGACCACGCATGCTCGCGCTCGCGCTGCTCGTCAACCTCGTGGTGGTCCCGGGCATGACCTGGGGACTGAGCGCTGCGCTGTCGTTGCCGGCCGCGGTCGTGTTGGGCCTGCTGCTGTGCGCCGCTGCACCGGGCGGGCCCGCGGCGGTGCTGTACGTCAACACCGCGAAGGCCGACCTGCCGATGACGGTGAGCCTGACGATCGTGCTGCCGATCCTCGGCGTGATCACGACCCCGCTCACGCTCTCGTGGGTGCCGAATCTCCCGGCCGATCTGTCGATGCCGATCGTGCCGATCATTCTCTCGCTGATCGGCTTTCAGCTGCTCCCGCTCGCGCTCGGCATGCTGCTCCGCGCCCGCAAGCCGAAGCTCGCCGAGCGCCTGAGCCCGATCGCCAAGACCGTCGCCAACGGCACGCTCGCGTCGCTGGTGATCGTGATGCTCTTTCTGCAGGGCCACCTGCTGGCCCAGGCCTCGCCGGGCTTGTGGCTGGCACTGCTCGGCAGCGGTGTCGGGGCGGTGCTGGTCGGCTATCTCGCCGCGCTGCCCGAGCGCGAGAGCGCTCGAGCAGGCGGCATCGTTGCGATCTCGCGCAACATCTCGGTCTCGCTGATGCTCGCGTCGACCTTCTTCGTGGATCCGATCGTCAACGCGACGGTGCTGATCTACGGGCTCGTGGCTTTCGTGACGCCGTTACTGCTGGCTTTGATCTGGCGGCGCGGCAAGTCCTGACCGGTTGCCGAACGCGAAACACCGAGCAGCGGCCGCTGCTCGGTGTTCGTGCTCATGCCGATCGCGGCAGGGCTACTCCTCGTCTTCCTCCTCCTCTTCCTCGTCCTCCTCATCCTCCCACTCGAGGGTGACCGAGTAGCCCCACGTGATGCTGTCCCAGTCGAAATTGTCGTTGATCTTGTCGACGTACTTGCTCTCGCCGTAGAGGTACGGATCCCCGTTCTCGTCCTCGAAGGCGATTACGACGGGGAGGTTCCGCTCCTGGATGAACGGGTGCTGCTCGATGGCCGTTTGCCAGTCGTCCGAGGAGTAGTCCCCCTCGAAGGCCTCGACGTCTTCGTGGTCGATCCAGACCATGATGAACTGCCAGCCATCTTCTTCCTCAAAGACCGCAACTTCGTGTTCGGTGGTCGTCACGCTGGCGATGCTACACGAACGGCCTCACGCGCAACTCGACGCTTTTGTGCGCGGGAACGCTCAGCATCGCAGCCTGCGTGCAACCCATCGTAAGCTCGAGCGTCGCCATGCACATGCAGCGCCAGCGTGTCTCGATCGGGTGGGTGCTGACTCTGAGCTTGGGCTGCGCTGTACCGAGCGACGATCGAGCGGCTGAGCCCCCGCCGATTGCGTCGACCACGGTCGTCTCGGAGCCGGTCGAGCAGCGCGGTGGGTGCGAGACCGCGCAATGTTGGGATCGGCTCGCCCATGCGTCGGCGGAGGCTGGCGCGATGGACGTGAGCGCGACCCACTTCGGCCGCGCGTATGAGCTCGCGCCGAGCCCCGAGCGGCTCGAAGCCTGGTCGGACGCCAAGGCGCGAGCCTCTGCGTGGCGGACAGAGATCGATGATTTTGACGACAGCGCCGATCCGCTCGAGCTCGCCCGGCTCGGCGACTCGCTGTGGCGCGCGGGCGAGCATGTGAAGGCGCGCCGAGCCTGGTCTGCGGCTCGGGTCGAGCTCGATCAGCGCGGCGCGTCGATGCGCCTGGTTGCGGTCGAGCGTGGACCCATCGAACACCTGGCTTGGCACGGCGACGAGCTGCTGGTGGCTCGCCACTGGACGTCCCACGACGGAGACCACCCCGTCGTCGCCACCGAGCTACGTCGCTTCATCACTGGCGCCGAGCCACAGCTGCTCGGCTCGATGCTGTTGCCCGAGCCCACACGATCGATGTCGATCTCGAGCGACGGGCAGCAGCTGATTCGGCTCAGCCGCGATCCCCACAGCTGGAACGACGGCGTGTTCGTGCACGAGCTCGCGAGCGGCCGCACGCTCGCGCACTTCGATCTCATGCCGCCCTACAACTCCAAGCCGCGCGTGATCGCGGCCGCGGTCACGCCCTCGCTGGAGCACGTGTTGTTCGCCGTCCCCGAGGCCGTCGAGCTACGCACGCGGACCGGCGAGCAGCTCGAGCGCTTCGAGCTCGAGCCAACCTGGCGCACGGCCAGCACGTTCGCGCTGGCGGTGTCCGACGACGCACGATACGTGGCCTTCGGCGGACCTGACTCGCGCGTGCAGCTGTTCGACCGCGAGCGCGGTCGCATGCACGATCTCCAATTCCACTCGCGGCGGCGCGACCTCGAGGACGAGGGCCTCAAAGGCCCCAACCATCCGCTGGCCATGCGGTTTGTCGACGCCGGGCACAGCTTGCTGGTCAGCTACCACCATGGCGACGTGATCCGCTGGCGCAGCAAGGACGGCAAGCTGATGCGGCGCTTCGCGGGCGCGTGCAAGCCCGGCGAGCTCGCGCGCCTCGACGTCGACGAGCCCGCGCCGCTGTGTGGGGTGGCCAACACCAGCCAGTTCTCGCCCGACGCGTCGCTGCTGGTGACCGGTGGGCTCTCGCACCTGCGCTGGGACAGCCTCGGCATGCGCGTCCGCAGGCTCGACGACGGGCACACGCTGGGCTTGTTGCTCGACCGAGCGCTGCCGAGCGAGCTGCTCGCGATCGACTCGGACGGGCGTGTGGCGCTTGGCGATCGCAACGGGCAGCTGCGCACGTGGAGCGCCGCCGAAGGACTGTCTGCAGCCTGGCTCGACGCGGTCGAGGTCGGGGCCATCGGCGATCCCGAGCTGTCCGCCGATGCTCGATTTCTGCAGTTTCGCCAGGGCAGCAAGCAGGTGCGCTGGGATCTGCTCGACGCAGCGCCCCTCGAAGCCCACCCCATGCACGACGGCTACACCAGCGCGGATGGGTCGCGCTGGGTCGTGGTCGGCAACGACGGGATCGTCGTCGACGAACGCCCAGGCAGCCGCCGCATCGCTTCGATCGACGGTCCGATCGAGGACGCCGCGCTGGCACCCGACGGCTCTTGGGTGGTGTGGATCGAGCGTGGCTACATCATGTCGATGGAGCCGCGGCATGGATCGTCGGTCCCGGCCACGTTCGTCTACACGCTCGAGCTCGATGGCGATGGTGCCGAGCCGGAGAAACGGCTGGTGGTCACCGGCATGCCGCATCGTGTGCTGATGGTCGACGATGGCCACGTGCTGATCGCCACCGACTACAGCCTCGTGCACTGGTGGCCGGGCAGCGACGAGACCGAAAAAATCCAGCTGCCGCCCACGCTGCGCGGCGAGCTGCAGCGCTGCTCGGATGACGGTCGGACGCTCTACTTCGCCGACGACCAACACATCGAGCTGCGCGCCAACACCCGCGAGCTGACCTTGCTCGGCGTCTTGCGTGTGCACGCCGACGGCTGGCTACTGCACACGCCGAGCGGTGTCGTCGACGGCAGCGAGTCGGCGTGGGAGCACATGCTGACGCTCGTGGTCGAGCCGTCCGGCGAGGTGCTCGTGCATCCCGGTACGCTCGCGTGGGATCGCTTTGCGGTCGACGACTTGATCTCTCAAATGCCTTAGACCAGTACGTTCGCGCAGGGCTCCGGCGCACCCGGCAGCTGCACGCAATACGCGACGAAGTCCTCGAACACCGGCCGCGCCACGCCAACCGTGGGCAATGCGTGCAGGTGCAACGCAGGCAGCACATTCACCTCGAGCAGCCGCGCCCCCGAGCTGGCGCTCGGCGGCGCGCCAAACAGCTCATCCGCCTCGCCGCGCAGATCCACGCCAGCGACGTCGATCCCGAGCAGCCGCGCGGCTTCGACCGCGACCTCGATCCAGCCCGGATGCAGCTGCTCGGTGCGATCGATGACCTCGCTCTCCTCGAAGCACAGCTCGATCCGCTTGCCCGCCTCGAGCACCGTCTCGAGCCTGACGCGGCGCACGGCCAGCAGCTCCTCGACCAGCTCGTCCTCGATCACGTCGAGCGGGCGCAGGCTCGGCTGATCCCAGCTGCCGCGACGCACATCGGCGTTGAGCTCGGCGAGCAGCTCGGCGACCGTGCGCTGGCCGTCGCCGCACAGGGCCGGACGCTGGATCTCGGCGGCGGCGACATAGCGGCCACCGATCACCGCCACCCGCAGATTGATGCCCGGCACATAGGGCTCGAGCAGCACCTCTTCGTCGCGATCGTGCGCGCGCGCGAACGCGAACGCGGCGAGCAGCTGGTAGAGCTCGCGGACGTCGGTATTGATGCCGATCCCGCGGTTGCCCCAATTGGGCTTCACGACCACGCGCCCGTGCGCGGCCAGAAACTCGCGCGCCCGCGCCTCGGCCTGCGGGTCCTCGGAGGGATCGCTGGCCTCGTCGAGCACGATCCCGGTCACGACCGGCAACCCATGACGCGCCAGCAGCTCGCGCGCGATGAACTTGTTGTTGCTCAGCGTCTGCGCGACCTCGGTCAGGTACGGCGAGCGGGTCTTCGAGATGATCACCGCGCGCCCATCCGGCCCGATCAGCCGCACGAAGAAGTCGGTGTGCACGCTCGCGACCGGCTCCGCGCGCACGCCCAGTCGCTCGGCGGCGGCGAGGATCAGCTGGTTGGTGCGACTCCAGCTCATCAGCGCTCGCCCTGGAACGCGAACAAGCGCTGGTCATTGTCGCCGGTGACGACCCGCCCGGGCTCGAGCAGGCGCTCGCTCAGGTAGCGGGGCATGTACAGCAGCGCGCGATGAGCCGCGAGGTCGTACATGCGCAGGCCCTCGAGCTCCGCGATGCGCTGCTCGAGCCACGGCGGCTCGACGTCGAAGCTGCGCTTGCCCGCCAGCCGCACGCTCCACAGCGCATGCCACGAGGGCACGTAGGTCTTGAGCAGGCAGCCCCACGGGAACACCTCCGCGAGGGTCGAGCGCACCGTTCGAGCCACACGCATGTCGTGCGGATCGAGCTCGCCGGCCTGCAGGATCATGATCCCGTCGTCGGCCAGCACGCGCTTCACCTCGCTGAAGAACTTGACCGTGAACAGATCGACCGAGGGCCCCTCGTCGATCGGATCGGTGATGTCGAGCACGATGATGTCGAAGCTGCCATCCTCGGCGCGCGCGAGCGTCTCGCACACGTCCTCGAAGCGCAGCTGCACGCGCGGATCCGAGAACGAGCCCTGATGCCACGTCGGCAGGTGGCGGCGGCAGGCCTCGACGACCGCCGGATCGAGATCGACCGCGACGATCTCCTCGATGCACGCGTGACGCAGCAGCTCGCGCATGCTCGCGCCCTCCCCTGCGCCGCCGACCAGCACGCGCTTGGGGTTGCCGTGCATGAGCACCGCCGGGTGGATCAGCGGCTCGTGCCACAGGCACTCGTCGGCCTCCGAGGATTGAATCAGCTCATCGAGGAACAGCGCGCGCCCGTAGGCTGGGGTCTCGGCGATGATCAGGTGTTGGTACGGGGTCTCGAGCTCGACGATGATCTCGTCGAGCTCGTAGATCACGCTGATGCCCTGACCGAGCGGCTCTTGGATGGATTTGGTCTCGCTCACGGGGTAAGACTCCGACGCCTTGCCCAGCTCCCGCGGACAGGCGCCCGGGTCGCGCCGGGTGCTCATGCTCGGTGCCGCCGGTGGGGTCGCGGGCGCAACCCTAGCGCTCCTCGACCGACATCCGCTAGGGCGCGCATTGCTACGCGACAACACCGAGCTGCTGCTGCTCGACGGCGAGGGACCGCAGCCGCACGTGCCGATGCCTCGCGGCGCGCGGTGGTTGCCAGCCGCGACGATCGAGCGCGCCGAGCAGCTCGCCGAGCTGGTCGCCGAGCACCGCGTCGATCAGGTGATCGAGCTCGCCGCGGTCGACACCTGGGACTGCGTCGAGGCCTGCGCGGCCGTGGGCGCGAGCTTCCTGACCACCACGTTCGACACGTGGGAGGGCACCGAGCAATTCGATCCCGACGATCCCTTTTGCATGCTGCGTGCGCGCGGCCTGTTCAGCCCGCCGGACGTCGAGAGCGGCACGCACCTGGTGTGCATGGGCATGAACCCCGGGCTCGTGAACCTGCTGGTCGCCGCCGGTCTGCGCGAGCTGGCCGAGCGCAGCGGCAGGCCGGCGAGCCTCGACGCGCTCGAGGTCCACTCGATCGTGTTCACCGAGCTCGACGAGACCACCGTCGACGGCGTGCGCTCGCCCGGCGAGCCGCTCCGCTTCGCGTCGACGTGGTCGCCCGAGGGCTGCCTCGACGAGATCCTCGAGCCGCACGCGATGATCAATCGGGCGGGCGAGCTGACGCGCCTCGATCACGCCCCGCATCGCGCCCGCTATCGTGGCCGCTGCGGCGCGGACGAGATCGTCGGCTGCCTGGTCCCGCACGAAGAGCTGGTCAGCCTCGGGGCCATGTACCCGACCGTCGAGCTCGCCTACATCTATCGCCCGCCGCCGGCCGGCGACGCGGCCTTGCTGGCCGCGCCCGATCGCAAGCCGAGCGAGTGGCCGACCCAGCGGCTCTACCCGCCCACGCACGGCGATGACCTGCGCGGCTTCAACCGGATCGGCGCGCTGATCTGCAGCCGCAGCCTCGGCGAGCTGTGGATCGGCTGGGAGACGCCGGTCGAGCTCGGTCGGCAGTACTCGAGCAACGCCACGCTGCTGCAGGTCGCCGCCGGCGTGATCGTCGGGTGGACGCTGGCGCAGCGGCTCGAGCCTGGGATCTGGTTGCCCGAGGATCTCGACAGCGAGCGCGCGCTGGGGCTCGCGAGCGAGATCCTCGGCGCACCCAAGGTGGTCTGGGATCGCGACGCGCCGTGCTTGACCGTCGCCGCGCGACGCCGATAGCCTGTTGCTCGTGGATAGCCCAGCGCGGTTCGTGTGTGTGCTCGCTCTTGCCGTCGCCTTTGGCTGCGCGAAGGAGTCGACCGAGCAATCGCCGAAGTCGGACGCGAAGCCATCCGACAAGACCGAGGCGCCCACCAAGCCGAAGGGCGACCCCAAGGCCACGCTCGTCATCGATGGCCGAGCCGACTACGGCTCGATGGCCGCTCACGGCGACAAGCTGCTGTTCGCCCCGAGCACGACGCAGGACGGCCCCAGGCACTTCGTCGCGCTCGGAGCCGGCGCGCCCGAGCTCATCGCCACGAAGATCGGGCGGCGAGTGGCCTTCGTCAGCGACGTCCAGAGCATCTGGTGGCTCGACATCGCCGAGGATCGAACCGCGCTCCATACCATCAGCGCCGAGGCCCAGGGTTGGTCGGCCGCCAAGCTCGTGACCGATGCGATCCCACCCGACGAGTCGCGCGCGTGGGACCTCGCGCTGACCACCGACTACGTCTACATCACGGGCGGCACCGATGGCCTGCTTCGCGTCGCCAGGACTGGCGGCGAGCTCGAGACCGTCTTCGAGCAAGACGGCGCGCACGTGGGAACGATCGCCGCCGCGGGCCCGGCCATCTACTGGATCGTGATCGACAAGGACTTCGCGTTTCACCTGTACGCGAGCGAGGACGCGACCATCGCCAAGCCCGAGCTCGTCGAGACCGCGGTCGGGATGCGCGGCCTCGCAGCCACGCCCGAGGCCGTGTACTGGTCGCGCGTCCCCAGTGAGGGCGCGCAGTTCGAGCTGACGCGACGCAAGCGTGGGGGCGCGCCCGAGAAGCTCGCGAGCTGGCCGGAGGACATCCTCGACATCGTCCCGGGCGATGGCCTCGTCGCGCTCGAGCTGTGGAGTGGGGTCGGGATCTGGCGCGAGGGCAGCGACAAGATCGACCAGCTCGAAGACAAGGGCATGTATGCGCCGGAGATCGCCGTGGTCGGATCATCGATGATGTGGATGAACGCCGACGGCGTGCGCACGACCGAAGGCGCCCCCTTTCTGGCCGCCCGCGACTTCCTCCCGCTGCCCCCCACCGCCCTGCGCGACGCCGGCAACTGACTACGCCCTACTCGAGCTCGTTGTCGATGTAGAGCCCTTCGGCCGCGGCCACGCCCTCGACATCGCCGGCGCCGTAGCGCTCGTAGGTCGAGAACACGCCGTCGTCATCGAGGTCGGCGAACGCCTGGATCGTGAACTGACAGGCCCCATAGCCGTCGTCCTCGCCGAAGTTCCGCCAGATGAAGTTGTAGTGGAAGTAGTGGCCCTGGTCCGGAGCGTAGTCGAGCGCCTTCCAGACCGGGTTGTCGGTCCACACCGCCGCAGCGTAGTAGCCCGCGCCGCTCCCTGCTGCGGCCGGAACACAGCGACCACCGGGACCTTCGTTGCAGTCGACCGAGAGCGGCGGCGTGACCCCGGCCTCGCCCTGCTGCGCGCCGTTGTTGGGGCAGCGATGCAGAGCCTGCTCGGCCATGAAGTAGGTGGCGACCGCGTCGTGGAGCTTGGCCAGCTGGACCTTGGCCTCGCTGGTCTTGGCGCGGCGCATGTACTGTTGCAGGGCCGGGACCGCGATCACGGCCATGATCCCGCCGAGCGCGACGATCGTGGTGGTGTCGCCGAGCTGCAGCGGGACATCGATCGTCAGGCGCCCGCCCTCGACCGTGGGCTTCAGCAGCGCGACGAGTCGCTTGCCCGTGTGCGCGCCGATGATCGAGCCCACGCCCTCGAACACGCCGTCACCGGCCATCGCCGCCTGCTTCTGCGCGTCGAGCTGACCCTGCGCCTGATCGAGCCCGAGGTTGATCAGCTGCGCCGCCGCGGTCATGCCCTCTGGCGTGCCCGTCGCGACCGCGTGCAGGCCCTGCGGACCGATCCCGAAGTAGCCCCGCTCGACGCCCATCTGCTTGGCCGGCTCGGCGATCTCCGCGGGCAGCTGCGCGAGCTCGCCGACGACCACGAAGCTGGCCCCCGCGCTGTGCTCGGCGAGCATGGCATTGAGCCCGCCCTCGCTGCCGAGCAGCGCCGGGTGCTTGCCGTCGATCGTGTCGAGCATGCGAATCAGCCCCTGCTCGGTGCCCAGCAGCAACAGCACGCCGCGCTTGGCGATCAGCAGGTCCTGATCGAGCGTGCGCAGGATCGTGTCGCCATGACGGCTGTGCTCCGGTCCGATCGGCTCGCCGTCGACGTACTCGAGGATCACGCCGAAGCTCTCGGGCGCGGCCGAGTAGAACACGGTCGCCGTCGAGGCCGAGGTCAGAGCCACGCCGATGCGCTCGCGCAAGAACGCGTCGACCTCCGCACGCAGGGCTTCGTCCGCGGCAGGATCCGGCGGCCCGAACCAGCCGAACACGTCGGCGAGATCGAACAGGCCGTCGGGCGTCCGCAGGACCACCACCGCCGCCGCGTCGGCGGGCACCGCCTGACTGACGAGGATCGGCCCGGCCAGCGCCGCGTCGACGGTGCTCGCGGACTCGATCCTCTGCCGCTCCTCCCAGTCATCAGGCTTGCGCGCGGGGCAGCCGGGCAGCACGTCGAGCGACGCAGACGCGGCCAGGAGCACGACCAACGGGATCGAGGGGCGGACCACGGCCCAGCATAACCGTCGCGGGTGTAAGCAACCATCGCGCTGCGGTTGGACCTCGGTCATGCATCGCTTCGCCGCCCACGTCGCGCTGCTGGTCGCCTGCGGTTGCCGAGCCGCGCAGCCGCCCACGCCCCCCGAGCCCAGTGACGCTGCGAGCGAGCCCGCCGACGTGTCGCAGCACCGCGAGCTGGCGATGCGCTACGCGATGGCGCTGGCGCTGTTCGATCGCGGCGACTATGAATCGGCCGCGGCCCTGTTCACGCAGGTGTTGCTCGAGCTCCCGCAGGATCCGAGCGGCGATGTGCTCCGCCACGCGCTGATCCAGCACGTCGCGTGGTCGCTGCTCGGCAGCTTCGACGTCGGCGGCGACGCGGCGGCGCTCGAGCGCGGCGAGGCGCTGCTCGAGCGCTACCTCGAGCGGCACGAGTCGCTGTTCCCCCACGCGGATGGCGAGCGCGTGGTGATCTACGAGCTGCTCGCCGAGTACCAGCTGCGCCGCGACGGCCAGCCGCCGCCCGACGCCAACGAGCGCTTGGTCGAGCTGGTCGAGCACACGCAGGCCAACTTCCGCTCCACCATCAAAGCTCGCTCACGGGCGATCGACGACAGCGACGTGCGCGTGATCGAGGTCGACAAGGTGCCGCGTGGCCGCCTCGATGACCCCAAGGTCGCGTGGTTCTTCACCGGAGGCTTGCTCGGCCCCTCGCTCTACGACAAGCCCGGCAAGCCGCTCAACCCCACCCGCGTGCTGGTGCGCGGCGTCGTGAGCAAGGCCCGACCACCGTCCGAGCGCGCCCGCACCTACGAGCTCCTGCGAGCCGCACGACCGGCCGCCGAGCGCTGCTACGAGGACGCGCTCGGTCGCGGAGCGGACATCGTCGAGCGCGTGCGCCTCGATCTCACCTGGGACGCGACCGGGCTCGCAGACATCGACGTCGTCGGCGCGTCGGATCTCGATCAGCCCGCGACGACCTGCGTCCGCACGGCCTTGCGGACCGCCGAGCGCTCGCTCGCCCACACGCCCCGCCGCGCCCGCGCGCAGCTCGACCTCACGTTCTTCGTCGACTTCGAGCGCGGTGGCCCCGGCAAGCTCGAGCTCGACACCGATCGCTTCGGCCCGATCGAGGACTTCAAGCCCAAGGGCGTGCCCTGGGTCGAGCTGTGATCGCGCTCAGGGCCAGGTGCCGTCGAGCCAACGCATGATTCGTCGCAGCGGCCGGGGGATCGCCAGCGGCGGCGGCTCACGCATGCGTCGGTGGGCCTCGACCAGCAGCGCGTGATCCTTGCCGACCGCCCGCTGCGGTCCGCTGAGCATGGCCTCGACGCGCGGCCGACAAAGCTCGCGGGCGATCGGCAGGCGCAGCTCGGACAGCCACAGCGCGCAGCGGCTCTGCACGTCGCTGAAGTTGCGGGCGACGGCGGCGACGACCTCGGGATCGCGAGCGAGGGTCGCGAGCACGTCCTCGATCGCTCGACTCCAGCGCATCCCGGTCACGTCGACGCACAGCAGGCTCGGGATCATCGGCGCCGCGTCGGCGCCCAGCCGCGGCAGCACGTCGAGCGCCCGCAGCCGCACGTCCACGTGCGGATCCCAGAGCGCGCGCGCGATCGCAGTGAGGCTCGCGTCGTCGAAGCGCTCGCGCGCGAGCAGCTGCTCGAGGATCTGCATGCGCGCCTCCAGATCGGTCGCGTCGCACCACGGCAGCGCGACGTGGGTGCCATCGATCCACAAGTCGCGCAGCTGCGGGTTGCTGGCGAGCATCCGCGTGGCCTTCTCGCGCGGCCCGAGCCCGAGCTCGTCGATCGTCGCGCAGCGCATCGTCGAGCTCGGCAACGGCCCGAGCGCGACCCACCACGGACGCGCGACCACGTCCTCGCTACGCAGCAGGAACTCGACCAGCGCGAACTCTCCGTTCAGGTTGCGCAGGTCGACGCAGCGCAGGAACCGAGCGACCGGTCGCCGGAGCAGCTCGGCCAGCGCCTCCCGAGCCCCGCGCGGTGGCAGTCGATCCGTCTGTGGGTCACGGCCGACTCGCAGCGCGACGATCATCCCGTGCGACCAGGTCGCGAGAATCTCCGGAAAGTCCGCGAGCAGCTCCTCGAGGATCGGATCGATCACCACCCGCTCGAGGTCGGCCAGCTGCGCCCGCACCTTGGCGAGCGCGGCCTCGTCGACGCCCGCCCGCCGCTGCTGCTCGAGCGCCAGCGAGGTCGCGATCAGCTCCCCGAGCGGATCGCCGCGCAGCTGCATTGCGTCGGCCCAGACCGACAGCTCGGCGCGATCGCGTTGTGTCCACATGCTCGTCGAGCGTGAACCGCTCGGGCTCAGGCTAGCACCGCGTTGCACACCGATGGCCGTTTCGCCCGGCGCAGCGCGCCCTGTGATCTGCGCCAAGCTCCGGGGCCTGAGCAACGGCGGAGGGCCGAGTACCCTGCGCCGGTCAGCGATGAGCAACAAACCACGAGTCATCGTGATCGGGGGCGGCCTCGCCGGGCTGGCGGCCGCGGTTCGCATCGCCGAAGCGGGCGGCGAGGTCATCACGCTCGAAGCCACCAAGTCCGGAGGCGGTCGCTCGCGCTCGTTCCACGACAAGGTCACCGGGCGCGAGATCGACAACGGTCAGCACCTGCTGATGGGCTGCTATCACGAGACCATCGCGTTCCTGCGCGCGATCGGGGCGCCCGAGGGCTCGATCGATTTCCAGCGCAACCTCTCGATGACGATGATCAAGCCTGGCGGCGGACGCATCGAGATGGTGTGCCCGCCCCTGCCTGCGCCCTTGCACCTCGCGGCTGGCCTGCTGCGCATGCGCGGGCTCGGCATGCTGCATCGCGCCGCCGCACTGCGGGCTGGCCTGTTGCTGCGCGGCGAGATCGAGCGACCCGACGACAACGAGACCTGCGATGCGTGGCTGCGTCGACTCGGGCAGACGCGGGCGATCCGGGCTGCCTTCTGGGAGCCGCTGATCTGGGCGGTGCTCAACGATGATCCGCTGGTGGCCTCGGCCGCCATGCTGGTCGCCGTGATCGAGCGCGCGTTCATGTCGACGCGCGACGACTCTGCGCTCGGCGTCCCTCGCAGGCCGCTGTCCGACATCTATGTGGATCGAGCAGTCGAGTGGATCCGCGACCGCGGCGGCGAGGTCCGTTTCGCGTCTGCGGTGCGGGCGATCGAGCTCGACACCGACGGCCGCGTCCGCGGCGTCACGCTCAAGTCGGGCGAGACGATCGAAGCCTCGCAGGTGATCACCGCCGTCCCGCCCCACGCGCTGCTCGAGCTGCTGCCGGATGCCGCGCGCGAGCACGTCGTGTTCCGCGACGTCGCGCGGCTCGACACCTCGCCAATCGTCAACCTCTGGGTGACCCTCTCGAAGCCCCTGCTCGATCGTCCCTTCGTGGGTCTGGTCGCGAGCCCGCTGCACTGGCTGTGGGATCGCGATCGCATCGAGAAAGCCCGGAGGAAGGAGTCGGACGACAATCTGCTGTCGGTCACGATCTCGGGCGCGCGCAGCTTCGTGAACGATCAGCCCGAAGCGCTGCGCGAGCTGTTCATCGGCGAGGTCGCGCGCTACTTCCCGAACGCGAAGCCCGAGATCAAGGCCTTCCGCGTCGTGAAGGAGAAGCGCGCCACGATCAGCCACGCCGCAGGCACGTATCAGCGGCGCCCGGAGACCGTGAGCCCGATCCCGGGCCTGTTGCTCGCGGGAGACTGGGTGCGCACGGGGATCCCGGCGACGATCGAGAGCGCGGTGCAGAGCGGACACGACGCGGCTGCGCGCGCCCTCGTCACGCGGACGTGACGCCTGCGTCGATGCTCGGTCGATGCGTGTCGTCGTTGTGTCTCGCCGCCAAACAGGGGTTGGTCGCGCCGCGTGATGGTGCTCGACTGCCCTCGAGTGAAAGACACGCGAGTCCGCTTCAACAAGAACAGCGCGTTTTGGCTCGAGCTTCGCCGCAGGGTGGACGCCTACTTCGCAACCGCCGGCCGGCCCCGTGATGGCGGCGCGCGGATGCTGAGCAAGACGGCGATCATCTTCGCCTGGCTGATCGGCAGCTACATCGGCCTGCTCGCGCTCGGTGGTTCGTGGCTGGCGGTGGTCGGCTTCGGCATCAGCTGCGGGCTCGCGACAGCCGGCCTCGGCATGGCGGTGCAGCACGACGGGGGCCACCTCGCGTACTCGAGCAAGCGCGGGATCAACCGCGCCGCCGCGTCGGTGCTCGACCTGCTCGGGGCCAGCTCGTACGTGTGGCGGACCAAGCACGGGGTCGTGCACCACACCTACCCGAACGTCGAAGGCGCCGACGATGATCTCGACGCGGGCCCGTTCGCGCGGCTGTCCCCCGGCCAGCGCCACCGCGGCATGCATCGCTTTCAGCACCTCTACATGTGGCCGCTCTACGGGTTCCTGACCGCGAAGTGGTTCCTGTTCGACGACTTCCGCGACCTCGCCCGCAAGCGTGTCGGCAACCATCCGCTCGCGGCTCCGCGGGGGATCGAGCTCGTGATCTTCACGCTCGGCAAGCTCGCGCACCTGAGCTGGGCGATCGTGGTGCCGATCCTCGTGCTCGGCCTCGGCAAGGCGCTCGTGTTCTACGCCGCGCTCTCTGCTGCCTGCGGGATCACGCTCTCGGTCGTGTTCCAGCTCGCGCACTGCGTCGAGGAGGCGGAGTTCATCGACCCCGACGCGCACGGCCAGCCGATCGTGCTCGGGTTCGCGGAGCATCAGCTCGCGACCACCATCGACTTCGCGCGCGACAGCAAGTGGCTGAGCTGGTACGTCGGCGGGCTCAACTTCCAGGCCGTGCACCACCTGTTCCCGCGCGTGTGCCATCTGCATTATCCGGCGATCGCGAAGATCGTCGAGCAGACCGCGGCCGAGCACGGGGTTCGCTACGCGGCCACGCCCACGCTGCGCGCCGCCTTGCGATCGCACTACCGCTGGCTACGCCGCATGGGCTCGGGCGAGCGCATCCTGATCCCGGCGAGCGAGCGCACCGAGGACCTCGCCGCCGCCGCCTGAGCCACGCGGCTCGCGAATCGGGCACCATCGCGACGTGGCCGAAGCCGACGACTGGTCCGACGCCGAGGTCCTCGCCGATCGCCTGCAAGCTGGAGGTGATCCACGCGGCGAGCTGCTCGCGCTCGAGCTCGCGGCCGAGCGCGCGCCCGACAGCGGCGAGGCCAGACGGATCAACGGCGAGGCCCAGCGCATCCGCGATGCCCATCACGAGCTGGCCTGGCCTTCGGCGCTCGGCCACACGCGGGTCGGCATGCGGGCCGGGTTCGTGGTCGCGGCCAGCTTCGACGAGCTCGCCGATCCCTCGATCCCGCTCGAGCTCCTGCTGAGCGCACGCGAGCTCTCGCTCGGCCACCATCCGCTCGACGCATGCGCGACGCGGCTCGAGCAGGCGCGCAGCCGTGGGCTGCGGATCGAGGGGCTCGAGCACTGGGGGAGCGACGTCGACCCGCCGGCCGATCTCGGCTGCTTGCGTGGCCTCGGCGAGCTCGATGCCCGAGCGCCTGCACTCGAGCGCATCGCGTTCGTGGGCCGCGTGGCGCAGCCAGATGTGCTCGCCGGATTTCCCAAGCTGCGCTCGATCCGGTTCGGTGGGCCGCTGCGCAAGGCCGAGCTGACCTCGCTCGCGTCGCTGCGACTGCAGCACCTGCGCCTCCATGGAGAGCTGCACGCTTCGACGCTCGCCGAGTCGTTCGGCGACACGCTCGCGTGGCTCGAGCTGCCCGACTGCAACGGGAGCCTGACGCCGCTGCGCGAGCTGGCCTCGCTGCGCAGGTTGAGCTTCGCCATGCGCATGCGGGCCCCCGTCGAGCACCTGAGCGCGCTGACCCAGCTCGAGGCGCTCGACTTGCCGTGGCTCGATCACGCGAGCCTGACCATGCTCGCTAAGCTGCCGCTGCGCAGTCTGTCGGTCGACTGGATGCCGGCCAAGCTCGTGCATCAGCTGCCGTCGCTGTGCGAGCTCGAGGCGCTCACGATCGGTGTCGTCGGCGATGGCCAGCTGGAGGGCCCGCCGTTCGCCGAGCTGCCGCGGTTGGGGAGGCTGGCGCTGCGCACCAACGTGAGGGGCAACTTGACGCGGCCGGCGGGCTGTCGCTCGCTCGCGCTCAGCAACGCGAGCAGGCCGTTCTCGATCGTCGGCGAGGTGCACGAGCTCTCGCTGACCGACTGCGACCTGCGGCTCGTGCCGGCCAGTGTGCTCGAGCAGGTGCGATCGCTGCGGCTGACGTGGACGGACGAGATTCACGACCGCGAGCTGACCGAGCTGCCCTTCTTGGCGCCGCAGCTCGAGCGGCTCGCGATCCACACGTTGCGCGACAAGTGGAAGTGGGCCGGGGCGGTCGCCACCCTGGGTGCGCTGCCACAGCTGCGGGCGGTCGCGTGGCGTGGCGCGAGCGTGGAGCGGCTGGCCGCGCTGTCGCGCGAGCTGCCCGAGGTCTGCGTGCTCAGCGGTCGGTGGCCTCGCGCGTGAGCGCGGCTCGTGCACGACGACACCACGACGTAGGCCCAACCGCGTGCACGTGTGGCACGATCGCGTCATGCCCGATCCCGACTTGAACGAGGTCGAGGTCTTCGCGGATGAACTGCAAGCCCGCGGTGACCCGCGCGGAGAGTTGCTCGCGCTGGAGCTGGCGTCGGAGCGGGCCACCAGCAGCGACGAAGCCAGACGGCTCAACCGCGAGGCGCAGCGCATCCGCAATGCGCATCGCGAGCTGGTGTGGCCGTCCGCGCTCGCATGT
>DATLLB010000620.1:0-11279 GCA_035538075.1 Enhygromyxa sp. | reverse complement strand
GCGTGACCTCGGTCGCGGCGAGCTCGAGGGGGTGGACGCCGTCGGCGTCGGGCTCGAGCGTGGGCGGGTTACTGAAGGTCTCGTCGACGCAGGTCCCGTCGGCGAGCTCGAAGCACTCGGGGCTGCCTCCGGTCTCATCGTCGCCGTCGCCGTCGTTGGCTTCGGGATCGCGGCAGGCGGTCAGTTGGAAGGTCAGACAGACGAGCCCAAGGGGCAGTGCGCGGCGCAGCATCGAGCGAGATGGTGCCGCGGGGCGACCGGGCCTGCTGGCCGAAGGTGGCCAGCGGCTGGCCATCGACCGACCACGGATTTTGGGCACCCGGTCACTGCGGTCCGCTGTCGAATTGTCCTCCCAGAAACCAGGTCGTCGCCGTCGCGTCCACGCGCGGCGGCTGGCAGCGACGCAAACTCGTCGAAGTTTGATGCGAGCAGCGAGGCACACCGGTTGCACTGGGGCGCGGGCATGTCCGCTCCACACTCGACCCGACGCGCGCAACCGATCATCCCCTGGCTGCTGGCCCTGATCCGAGGCGGGGTCACAGAGCGAAGTGGCAAACGACGCGCGTGGCCGCGCGCTGTGGTGGGCGCGTCGATGGTGCTGTCGAGCCTGTGGCTGGGTGCGAGCCTTCAGTGCGACGAAGCCCCCGCGCCGCGCTGGACCGCGGCGGATCTGCCGGGCTTGCCGGCCGCGTCCGACAACGGCTGGCATGCGGTCACGAGCGAGGCGCTGGACGTATCGATCCCACAGCCGCTGGCCGAGCTGATGGCCTCGCGCGAGCTGGACAGCGAGCAGTTCTGGTCGCAGCTCGAGCCCGCGTTGCTGCGCGAGTTCCTGGCCAGCGACGGCGCGCGCGAGGCCATCGCGCGCATCGACGACGCTCGTCGCGAGGTCGCGTTCGCGGACGCCTGTCCGATCACGGCGCAGATCTGTCATGTGCTCGACTGGCACAAGGCCCACGACGTCGCGCTGCTGCAGGCGCTCGCGCATGCGCACGAAGGGCGCACGACCGAGGCGCTCGTGCTGGTCCGCGCGCTCGTGCGGATGAGCGCCGGCCAGATCGAGAGCGTTCGGTCACCGATCAGCCTGTTGGTCGCGCTCGATCAGCTCGGCGACGCGCTGCATGTCGCCGCGATGATCGTCGCGCGCAACGATCCAGGTACCGCGAGTGCAGAGTTGGCCGAATTGATCGCCGAGATCTCGGCGCTCGACGTCGACACGCTCGATCTCCGTCCGCTCGTCCTCATCCACTATCTGCACTACCGCGAGGCCCTCGAGGCGCACCGTGACGATTGGTTCTACAGCCACGCGCTGACGCTGCGCCTGCTCGACGAGTCGTTCGAGCGCCGCTACCAAGCCGCCAGCGAAGGCGACGTGTTGGTGGCGCTCGGCGGAGAGGAGCGCTCGCCGACGGACGCGTTCGGCTGGTGGCTGCGCAATCCTGCGGGCAAGCGAACGCTCGCTGCGATGGCCTTCGATCCGAGCTCGCTGGTGCGCTCGATCGAGCGCTCGCGTGCGGACATCCGCGCCGAGCGGGCGCGATTGCTGGCCAATCCGTGATCCCCAGGCGCGATGCGAGCGCTGGTTGCGAGCGCGTAGAGTCACTTCGTGCCATCGCGCTCGCCCTACATCGATGTCGTCGACTGGGACCCGGTGCGCTTCAGCGTCCAGGTCGCCGACGTCACCGATGAAGGTCTCGCGGCCTACTTCGCCGAGGTCGAAGCGAGCTTGCATCGCGACCGCGCCGCGGGCCGACGCTTCGTGCTGGTCTTCGATCCTCGCCACGGTCGTCCGCCGAGCCTCGAGCAGCGCTTGGTCCAGGCCCGCTTCATCGAGCGCGTCGCCCCGATCGTCGCCGACGTCAGCCTCGGGACCGCCTTGTGCACGCCGTCGCCCGTGCTGCGCGGGATGGCGGCCGCGCTGTTTTGGGTCGCGCGCGCAGCAAGCCCGCAGGTCTCGCTGCCGAGCATGCGAGCGGCCCTCGACTGGGCGATCGAGAAGGTGACGACGGCCGGGCTCGAGCTGCCGATGTCGCTGCGCAGCGAGCCCGACGCCGTGCTCGCGCAGGTGCACGCGCGCGGGGTGGCGGCGCGGTTCTAGAGCGGCGACCAGTGGCGATCGATCGGCGCTTGCTTCCCGCGCGCGCGATCGATCAGCGAGACGCCATGCTCGGGTCGGTAGGCCGCGATCCCGATGAGCGCCAGCGAGACCAGGACGCTCCACGCGATCAGGCAGGCCTTGCCGATCCTCCACCAGTCCGGCCGCTGCAGTCCGGCCAGGCGTCGCACGAGCTCGTCGTCGTCGAGCGCGGCGGCGTCCTCTTGCGAGCGCGCGAGCTTGAGGCTCGGCAGCGTGCGGCCGAGCAGCTCGGCGCGGAACGGCTCGATCGCGGCCAGGTTGACGCGGCGCTCCTGCTCGGAGAGTCGCGGCAGCTCGGCGAGGATCGTCGGCAGCTCGTAGACCCGATGGACGATCACGTTGCAGAGCCCGGTCGTGATCGCGAGCAGGTTGACGAACAAGTAGAACGCCTCCATCACCCGCACCCAGTAGAGCAGGCACAGATAGCCGCCCAGCAACGCAAAGGCCGTGCTGGTGACGGCGATCCGCCAGCGTCGTCGCGCCTGCTGCTCGCGCTCGTGCATCGCACGTCGCTGCGCGATGGTCTCGAGTGACGGCGCCGCATCGGTCGCAAGGGCGGACATCGGGCCGCAACATAGCAGCGGGCCGTCGAGTGGGTCGCGCAGGGTCGCGGCGCTGATCGAATCACGTCGTTCGTGTAACTGTGCGGGCGTGGCGAAGGCAAAACTCTTCGGTGTGATCGCGCTGCTGTGCGCGCCCGCCTGCGGCGAGTCGGTGACGCAGAGCGAGGGCGACGAGACTGGCGGCGAGGTCATCGACCGCGAGCTGTGCGATGGCAGCCAGGATCTGCGCCTCGCGTGGTTTCGCGGGGGCGGCGGATCCGTCCACACCGAGCTCGAGCGTGAGGTCGGTTTCTACTATCTATATGTCCGGGGCGACTGTCGCTACTGGGCGCTGACCTTCCAAAAGCCGCCCGAGGTCGCAGTGTTCGAGACCCGCACGGGGGTGCTCGACGCCGACGCCGAGGCTGCGCTCGCCGAGCTGGTGCGCTACGGCGAGTGGGCGGATCTCGTCGGCTACTACGATGAAGAAGGGGCCTTCGACGTGACGTGGACGTTCGTGCACGACGGCACCGAGCTGATCGTCTGTCGCGGGGACTGCCCGACCGCGCCCGAGTCCGTCATCGACATCCAGCTGTCGGCCAACACCACCTTCCACGAGCTATGGACGGCCGGCGAGCCGCTCGAAGACGACGCGCCGATGCGGATCGTGGCCATGGATCTGGGCCCCGACTACATCCCGGGCGGCTTCGACGAGGTGTTCGAGTGGACGATCGATCTCGATCTCGCGACGGTCGCCGTGAGCTACGAGCAGCTGATGATGAGCGGCGTGAGCACGTTGATCGACGATCCCGAGCTCGCGTCGGCCTTGCGCGAGTTTCGGGCCGCGCACCCCGAGCCGGTGTCGCGCTTCGACAACAACCTGATCGTCGAGACGCCGAGCGGCGCGTACTACAACGTGTTCATGCGCGACGCGGTGCCCTTCGAGAACGAGCAGGGGCTCATCGCCAAGCCGCCGCTGGCGGAGTGAGAGCTCAGAACTGCTCGCCGTACTCGGGCGCGGGGTTCTCGAACCGGGTGTGCTTCTTCATGAAGGTCAGATGCACGGTCCCGATCGGCCCGTTGCGCTGCTTGCCGATGATGATCTCGGCCTTGTTCTCGACCTCGCGGCGCTTCTCCTCGGGCACGTCGCCGCTCAGGTAGCGCTCCTCGCGATAGATGAACATGATCACGTCGGCGTCCTGCTCGATCGCTCCGGACTCGCGCAGGTCGGACAGCTGCGGGCGGTGATCGGCGCGCGAGTCGACGGCGCGGTTGAGCTGCGAGAGCGCGATCACGGGCACCTTGAGCTCCTTGGCCATGGCCTTGAGCCCGCGGCTGATCTCGCTGATCTCCTGCTCGCGCGAGTCGTAGCGGGCCTTGCCGCCGCGCGCGAGCTGCAGGTAGTCGATCATCACGAGGCCCAGCTGCTTGTGGTTGGCGCTCGGATCGTTGGGGTCGGGATCGGTCGGGAAGATCGTGCGATCGTCTCGCCAGCGACGCGCGCGGGCGCGAAGCTCCAAGATGCTCGGGGCCGCGGTGTCGTCGATGTAGAAGGGCGCGTTGGAGATCCGATCGGCGGCGGCGATCAGCCCGCGGAAGTCGGCCTCCATCATGCGACCGCCGCGACGAAGCTGCGCGTAGTCGACTCGCGCCTCGCTGCACAGCACGCGCTCGATCAGCTGGGTCGCGCCCATCTCGAGCGAGAAGAACAGCACCGGGTAGCGGGCCGGTCGCTGCTCGGGCGGGGCGTTGGCGAACTTGGCGGGCAGGATGCAGGCGTTCTGCGCGAGGTTGAGCGCGAACGCGGTCTTGCCCATCGACGGGCGCGCCGCGAGGATGATCAGATCGCTGGGCTGGAGGCCCGCGGTCATCTCGTCCATCTGAAAGAAGCCGGTCGAGATCCCGGTGATCGGATCGGTCTGGCGCTGGCGCTCGGTGATGCCCTGGAAGACCTCGAGCATCAGCTCGCGCGAGCTCCGGTAGGTGCTCTTGCGGCCGCGCTCGTTGACCTTGAGGATCTTCTGCTCGGAGGTGTCGATGAACGCCTTGACGTCCTCGACCTCCTGCATGCCCTCCTCGGCGATCTCGCGGGTGGTCACGACCAGGTTGCGGACCTGCGCGGCCTCGAGGATCAGCTCGGCGTGGGCCTTGATGTTGTGCGCCGTCGCGTAGCGATCGAGCCGCGCGAGACCCTCGATGCTGCCGACCAGCTCGAGCTCACCGGTCCGCCGCAGCTGCGCCTCGAGGGTGATCACGTCGATCGGCTCGCCGCGCTCCTCGAGGATCCGCATGGCCCGAAACACCGCCTGCGCGCGCGGCTGATAGAAGTCCTCCTCGGTGATCAGCTCGAGGACTTCGCCGAGCGCCTCGCGTCCGCGCAACAAGACGCCGCCGAGCACCGCGTTCTCGGCCTCGGGTCGATGGGGGAGCGTGCGCGGTTGGACCATGGTCGCGGAGGCGAGAGTAGTGCGTACCCACTCGCGCGTGCTCCGGTACCATGATCCCGCCCAGATCACCCACTCCCGCTCGAGCGCAGCTCCCGCGGCCCTCCACCGAGCCCCGGCGGCGCACCAACCGAAGGCCGCCGACAGGCGGCCCGCGTGCCGCCGAAAATTGCGAAGCAATTTTTGGTGGTGCGTTTCGGCGCCGAGCCGAAAAGCACTGTGATAGGTTCACGCCCGCATGGCGCGAGTGCCCGAGAAGATCGGCCACTACGAGATCCTGGGGCTTCTGGGCAAGGGGGCCATGGGCGAGGTCTACGAGGGCCGCGATCCCAATTTGGGTCGTCGCGTGGCGCTCAAGGTGCTCGGCCGCAAGCACCAGGAGTCGACCGAGTTCAAGGAACGATTCCTGCGCGAGGGTCGATCGCTCGCGTCGATGAACCACGCCAACGTGGTTCAGGTGTACTTCATCGGCGAGTTCGAGGGCCGGCCGTTCCTGGCCATGGAGTTCCTCGACGGTGAGGACATCGGCGGGCTGCTCAAGAAGAACGGCCCGCTGCACCCCGGCGACGCGGCCGAGGTCGTGCGCCAGGCTGCGGTCGGGCTGCAGGAGGCCAAGCGGGCGGGCGTGGTCCACCGCGACGTCAAGCCGTCGAACTTGGTCGTGACCAAGTCGGGCGAGGTCAAGGTCACCGACTTCGGGCTCGCCAAGGCGCTGCAGGAAGATCTGTCGATCACCGCGACCGGCGTGTTCGTGGGCACGCCCGACTACCTCGCGCCCGAGCAGGCGATGGGTGAGGACGTCGACTCGAGCGCCGACGTCTACGCGCTCGGCTGCTCGCTCTACCACATGTGCACGGGCAACCCGCCGTTTCGCAAGGGCGGCAGCGACGATCACTACACCGCGGTGGTTCGTCGGCACCTCAAGGCCGAACGACCGGTGCTCAAGGCCCAGATCCCCGGCTTCGACGACGCGCTCAGCGATCTTTGTCGGCGCATGATGAGCCGTCGACCGGACGTGCGTCCGACCCTCGAGGAGCTGATCGAGGGGCTGCCGGCGATCGTGGATCGACTCGGCGGACAGATCCCGCCGCGCCACGCCGCCGTCGATCTCACCACCGACGCCGTGCCGCCGACCGAGCTGGCGCCGTCGAAGGCCGAGCCTGCGACCCCGGAGGTCGGCGCCACCGGGCAGAAGGTCTGGGCGATCGCGATCGCGGTCGGGGTGCTGGTCGGCGTGCTCGGGACGCTGTTCGTGATGCTGTTGGTGAACAGGTGAGTTGCCCATGACGCATTTCGAGCCGAGCTGGCATCCCGAAGGAGCGCAGTGCGAAGCCGTGCTGCGGCAGCGCTTGACCGTCGAGTGGAGCAGCCTCGACTGGATGATCGTCGGCGGCTCCGGCATCGGTACGCCGCTGATCGAGCAGGGACCGCATGGGCTCGGGCTGACGATCCTGCAGACGATCCCGCTCGCCGATCTCGGCCTCCCGGCGCCGTCGGTGGCCGGCCATGGCAGCGCGTTGGTGTTCGGCGAGCTGACGGTCGGTGACCGGGTCGTGCGGGTGTGCGTGCAGACCGGGCGCATCCATCCTTATGAAGGTCACAGCGCCGCGCTGGCGACCGCACCGCTCGGCGCTGTGCTGGGACTCGGCGCCAAGCACCTGCTGCTGACCTGCGCGGTCGGGGGCATCAATCCCGCGCTGCGGACCGGGACCATCGTCAGTCTTCGGGATCAGATCGCCTTGTTCGGACCCACGCCGCTGCGCGGGGCCGCGTTCGTCGACTGCTCCGACATCTACGCGTCGGCGCTGCGGGCCAAGCTGAGCGAGATCGTGCGTAGGTCGCAACTTGCGGCGCTGCCCGAGGTGATTTACGCGCACGCTCGCGGTCCGCAGTACGAGACCCCGGCCGAGGTCGCTGCGCTGCGCTTGCTCGGCGGCGACGTGGTCGGCATGTCGACCACCTACGAAGCGATCCTCGCGGCCGCGCATCGGGTGCCGACCTGCGGGCTCGGGGTCGTGACCAATGCGGCCGGCAGCGAGGCGCTCTCGCACCTCGAGGTCCAGGAAGAGTCGGCTCGCGCTCGCGGGCGGCTGGCCGCGTTGATCCGCGCGCTGATCGTCCTCGATGGCTGACCAGCTCCGACCCGAGCGCTTGGCCGCGGCCTCGCGGCTGCTGCAGACCGAGCTGTTCGAGGCCATCGCGCTCGCGTCCGATGGCATCGCCGACGATCTCGCGGAGCGGCTGGGCATGGTCGCGTGGGAGCGTGAGGAGCAGATCGGCCTCGCGCAGCGGCGGCTGCTCGAGCTGCGAGAGCGTCGCTTTCATCGTTACGGCGGCGAGCCGGTGCGGGTCAGGGAGCTGCGCGAGCAGCCGCTCGAGGCCTTCGAGCTGGCTTGGCGAGCGCTGCGACGTGGTCGACGGGTGCACGTCGAGAGCGAGGCCACGGCCTGTCCCGCCGTCTATCGAATCCTGCGCGAGATGGCCGAGCTGCTCGGCGAAGGGCTCACGGTCTCGGCTCCGGGCGAGCTCGAGCATGAGCACGCCGACTGGCCGCTGATCGGCGTGCGGCCGCGACGTGATCGCGTGGCGCTGATCCAGGCTGATGCCGATCGCGAGCTGGCCGCCTACATCCTCGCGCGCGCGTGCTTGCGGCGGACCGGCTTTGATCCGCGCGTCGTTCATCGCGTGATCGTGGTCGGTCCATCCGATCGTCTGGAACGCAACTTGCGACGCCTGTGGGTGGGCGCGCGCATGGGTCCGGTCGACGACGATCGAGCCTTCGCCGGCCCAGTCGACGAGCAGCGCGCGGCGCAATTTCTGGTCGCCGAGGCAGCCTGGCGCGCGCGCGAGGGCGTGATCACGATCGCCCCCGGCGGTCGCCTCGAACAAGCCGACGCGCCAGGCCAGCTGTTCCTCGCGCCCGCGTTGCTGCGCAGCGCGATGATCGGCGACGACGTGTGGCCGAGCGACGAGCCGCCGCTGGTCGGACCGATGCTCGTCATCCATCCGGTCGCGCCGCTGACCGGCGAAGTCGCCGAGCGCCGCGGCGAAGCGCTGCTCGAGCACTTCGCCCCGCGCGGGCATGGGCACCTGCGTTTTGGGATCAAGCCGCGCGACGTCGTGCTACGCCGCGAAGATCGTCAGATCCACGGCGCGCTGCTGGTCGAACGACTCGCGCCCGGGCTCCCAGAGCCGCGGCCGTGAGCCCCTTTTCGGAGTCGGTCGGCCGCGAGGCCGGCAGGGAGGGTGCCGTCGGCGAAGCGGCAACCAACGGCCGAGAGGCCGGGCAGGGGGAGGGGGTCCCAGGCGTGGCTTTGCCACGACTGGGGGAGGGACCGGCTACGGTCCCTCCATCGAATCAGAACCCGGGCTCGAGGCAGCCCACGCAGACGTTGAGGTCGCCGCGCTTCTCCGAGGCGAATTCGTCGAGCTCGTAGTCGTCCGGCCCCTCGGTGTACGTGATGTTGGCGCAGGCTTCGCTGACCAGCGCGATGCGAATGCCCGCGCCGTTGATCGCCGGCTCGCCCGGGAAGTTGACCTCGGCGCGCTCCTGGTACTCGATGGTCGCGTAGTCGGGGTCGATCTCGCAGCTGGTCGAGAACGCGTCGCACTCGATCGACGCCGTGCAGACGAACTCGTCGCTCGACGAGAAGGTGCCGCGGTTCTCGAGCACCATCGTGTACCAAGCGTCGGGGTTGCCGACGTCGACGGTGATGTTCGAGGACTGGCCGGTGCCGTTGGCGATCGAGACGTTGGTCGGATCGGAGCAGCCGCAGCCGAGCGGGTAACCCATCTCCACGCAGGTGTCGTTGCTCGAGCAGCCGGCGTAGTGATCGGTGTTCGGGTCCATGCGGACCTGAATGTTGCCGGAGTCCATGTCGACGAGCAGGTTGCCCGCGAGCCCGTCGACGATGATGTCGCTGCGATCCGGGTAGCTGTCGATGCCCTCCTCGAGGTTGTCCTCGGTGGTGAGCTCGAGGTCGCCGTCCCAGCCGCGCGGGATCGTGACGCGGAAGTTCACGCCGTCGCGGACCGGCTGCAGCTGACCTTCGTAGTAGTTGCGCACGTAGCAGCCGTCGACGTCGGGCGAGGCCCAGCAGGCGTCCACGGCATCCTCGGGCGTGGGCGGGGCCGGCGTGGCGATGTTGTAGCCCCAGAACTTCATGCGCTCGAACGCGGCGTCGGCCGTGGCCTGATCCTTGGCGATCGTGAAGCGCTGCATCTCGATCGTGATGTCGCTGATGCCGTCGACGTAGCGGACCTCGATGTCGCCGCGGTTGGCGAAGTTGTCCGAGGTCAGGCGATCGCCGATCGAGAGCGTGGTGATCTGAGCCGCGGGCCCGCTCGCAACCTCTTCCCAGTCGTCGACGTAGGGCTCGCGATTCTCGCCGACGCCGTCGTCGCCCGTGCAGCCGTTGCAGGCGAGGAGCGGAGTGAGGGTGACGAGCAGGGTAAGGGAAAGCTGGCGGGTGGTCATCCGGGGGACTCCGTGGAGGCTGGGCCAGGATACCGGTCGGCGAAGAGACCGGCAATCGGGGTGATCGTGGCGTGAGGCTCGGCAGGCGTGGTCGCCGTGACGTCTCGGACTGGGGCTGCTAGTTTCTCAGGCCCTCATGACCGAACCACGCCAGTTTCGAGCGCCTCCTGCACAATTCGATCTCCCTGCGATCGAGCGGGACATCATCGAGTCGTGGCGGGCCAACTCGGTCGAGTACCGCAGCTTACATGGCCATCGGCCAGGCGCGACGCCCGGCGAGCAGACTGATCGAAAGCCCGCGTTCGTCTTTTATGACGGCCCGCCATTCGCCACTGGCCTGCCGCACTACGGGCACCTGCTGGCCGGGACCATCAAGGACGTGGTGCCGCGCTACTGGGCGATGAACGGCTATGCGGTCGAGCGCCGCTTCGGCTGGGATTGCCATGGCCTGCCGATCGAGAGCCTCGTCGAGGACCAGCTGAATGTCCACGGTCGCGCCGAGATCGAGGCGCTCGGCGTGCCGAAGTTCAATGCGGCCTGCCGCGCCGGCGTGCTGCGATTCACCGACGAGTGGCGCAAGGTCGTGCAGCGAATGGGTCGCTGGGTCGATTTCGACAATGACTACAAGACCATGGACCTCACGTTCATGGAGAGCGTGTGGTGGGTGTTCCGGCAGCTGTGGGATCACGGCCGGATCTACGAAGGCCACCGCGTGCAGCCGGTCTCGCCGCTGCTCGGCACGCCGCTGTCGAACTTCGAGGTCAGCCAGGGGCCGCAGGAGAGGAACCCCAAGACCGGCAAGGACGGACACAAGCTGCGCGACGATCCGTCCATCACGGTCCGGTTCAAGATCGAGGGCGAAGAGAATTCGTATTTGTGGGCCTGGACGACCACGCCATGGACCTTGCCGAGCAACCTCGCGCTCGCGGTCCATCCCGAGGTCGTCTACGTGAAGGTGCGCGTGCTCGAGACTGGCGAGCTCGCGTGGGTCGAGCCCGGCTTGCTCGCGCAGTATCAAGAGCGCAAGCGCGTCGGCGCGACCGAGGAGCTCGAGCGCAAGCGCGGCGCCGAGCTGGCCGGCATCGCCTACGAGCCGCTGTTCCCCTACTTCGCGCAATACAAACATCGTGAGGACGGCACGCGCTGGGCGTTCAAGGTGGTCGCGGCCGACTACGTCACGACCGACACCGGCACCGGCATCGTCCATCAGGCGCCCGCGTTCGGCGAGGACGACTTCGAGACCGGCAAGCGCGAGGGCTTGCCGCTGGTCCGGCCGATGGATCTCAACGGCTTCTTCGACGAGCGTGTGCCCGACTTTCAGGGCGTGCGGGCCAAGGACGCCGACAAGGGCATCATCTCGATGCTCAAGCAGTCCGGGCAGATCGTCGATCAAGACGTCTACCGTCACCCGTACCCGCACTGCTACCGGACCGACGAGCCGCTCTTGTACATGGCGATCTCGACGTGGTTCATGCGCGTCGAAGACATGCGCGAGCAGCTGCTCGACAACAACGCGAAGATCCACTGGGTGCCGGAGTCGGTTGGCAGCGGGCGGTTTGGCAATTGGCTGGCGGCGGCGCGCGACTGGAACCTGAGCCGCAACCGCTACTGGGGCACGCCGCTGCCGAACTGGCGCTGCGAGCAGGATCCCGAGGACATGGTCTGCGTGGGCTCGATCG
>DATLLB010000619.1:0-3649 GCA_035538075.1 Enhygromyxa sp. | reverse complement strand
TTCGCGTGGTCCACCCCGACGCCAAGCTGGCCGTGCGCGAGATCGTCTACGGCCTGATCCCCGACATGAGCATCAGCAAGACGCTCGCGCGGCTGGTTCGGCTCGACGTTGCCAAGGAGCTGACCTTCACCGGTCGCGAGTTCGACGCCCGCGAGGCCGCGACGCTCGGCCTCGTCACGCGGCTGTCCGACGATCCACGAGCGACCGGTGAAGGTCAGCTCCTTGGCAACGTCGAGCCGAACCAGCCGCGCGAGCGTCTTGCTGATGCTCATGTCGGGGATCAGGCCGTAGACGATCTCGCGCACGGCCAGCTTGGCGTCGGGGTGGACCACGCGAAGATCCGCGGCCAGGGCGATCTGCAAGCCTCCACCGACGCACGCGCCGTGGACCGCAGCGATCACTGGGACCGGGAGCTCGGTCCAGATCCACGCGACGCGCTGGGCCAAGTTGGCGATGCTCTCGTCGCCGCGCGCGAGCAGCTTGTCGCGGACGGCCGGGCCGCCGGTCATGAACGCCTTGAAGTCGAGCCCGGCACAGAACGAGGGCCCCTCGCCCGAGAGGATCACGACTCGCAGCGAGCGATCGTCGAGCAGCCGCCGACCAACCTCGACGATCGCGTCGAACATGGCCGGATCGAGGCCGTTGTGCTTGTCGGCGCGGTTGAGGCGGACGTCGGCGATGCCGCCGTCGATCGTGCAGGTGACGCGGTCGGTGCTCATGCGGCGCAATGGTACGCAAGGCTTGACGGGTGCGGTGCGAGCCGGCTACGTCTGCGGGGCCGCCGGTTCGCCTTCGCTTCGGCGCGGGCGTTTAAAAAGAGGGAATCCGGTGAGAATCCGGAGCTGCCCCCGCAGCGGTGAGCGGGAACGAGGATCGCACCGAAGGCACTGGGCTCGCCCGGGAAGCCGCGATCCAAGGAAGCACCGAGATGATCGGTGACATGCCCGCGAGTCCGAAGACCTGCCGGCGGTCGCGGATCCACGACCCAGGGCCCGCGTGTGCTCGAGCGTCTCGTGGGGAGACGATGAGGACACCACGGTGGCCAACCGCTCCGATCCCGATCACCGACACCTCGTCTCGCGCCGCGTGCTGCTGTCGTCGGCGCTCGCGTTGATGGCCTGCGGTCGCACGAGCTCGCGTCCGCGCGCCGGGCTGCCGCAGCGCATCGCCTCACGCACGGTGTTCGCCGACGAGGTGCTGTGGGCGCTCGGAGCCGAGGTGCGCGCGCGCGTGGTCGGCTTGAGCCCGATGGCCGACGACGCGCGCTACTCGATGGTCGCCGGCCAGTGGCCCGCGTCGACGCCTCGGCTGGGGACCGATCCGGAGCAGCTGCTCGCGCTCGCGCCGGATCTGGTGATCGTCGCCAGCTTCAACGCGCCCGAGTACCGCGCGGCGATCGAGGGTCAGGTCGACGTGCTGACGCTCGAGGATTTTTCGGGCTTCGCCGGGTACCTCGACAACGTCGCGCGCATCGGCGAGGCGCTGGGCGAGCGCGCGGGCGCGGATGCGTTGCGCGAGCGCTTCGTCGCTCGCCGAGCGCAGCTCGAGGCTGCCCGTCCGCCCGAGCGCGAGCGACCGAGCGTGATCGCGTGGGACTACGGGCACGTGCCCGCGGCCGAGACCAGCTTCGACGACGCGGCCCCCTGTGCGGGGTTCGTCAACACGCCTGCGCGCGCGGGCTTGTCCGGTCACCCGCGCGTTGACGCGGAGCAGCTGGTCGCCTGGAATCCGGACTGGATCGTGGTCTCGTGCGGCGAGGGGACCTGCGCCGAGGCGCTCGCTCGACTGGTCGAGCAGCCGGGCTTCGCGAGCCTGGACGCGGTCGTGCGCGAGCAGGTGATCGCGATCGAGCCGCCCTACCTCGGCACCGTCGGCGAGGGCATGCTCGAGCTGGCGGCGCGGATGCAGGCGGCGCTGCTCGGGAAGCGGGGCCGCTGATGCGACTGCTGAGTTGGTCGCTCGGTGTGCTCGCGCTGGTGCTCGCGGCTGCGTTCGCGCTGACCGTGGGGCCCGGCGACTATGGGCTCGGCGACGTGGCCACGGTGGTCGCAAATCATTTTCGTGGGCTCGCCAGCGCGCCGATGGACGAGGCGATCTTGTGGCAGCTGCGACTGCCACGGGTGCTGCTGGCGATGATCGTGGGCGCGGCGTTGGGCAGCGCGGGCGCGGTCACCCAGGGGTTGTTTCGCAACCCGCTCGCGAGCCCGGGCGTGCTCGGCATCTCGACCGGCGCGGCCGCGGCTGCGGTGATCGGGTTCGCGCTCGGCGTCGACGAGCAGGCGCTGTGGATCACCCCGGTGCTGGCGGCCGCAGGCGCGGGGCTGATGCTGGCGCTGCTGTTTGGGCTGACCCTTCGGCGGCGGGATCTGGCGTACCTGTTGCTGACCGGCGTGGCGCTCAACGCCTTGGCGGGGGCGGTGTCGACGGTGACCTTGGCGTTGTTCGTCGATCGCTACGCGCTCGCGCAGAAGGCCATGGTCTGGATGCTCGGGAGCTTCGACGGCCGCGGGTTCGCGCAGCTCGGATGGGCGAGCGGGCCGATCATGCTGGGCATGCTCGCGGCCTGGGCGTTGCACCGACCGCTGGATCTCCTGGTGCTCGGGGAGGAGACCGCGGCCACGCTGGGGGTCGATCGCGCTCGCCTGCGCTTCCTGGCCGCGACCGTGGTCGGCGTGTTGGTCGGCACCTCGACCGCGGCGGTCGGCTCGATCGGCTTCGTCGGCTTGATCGTCCCGCACCTCGCTCGCTCGCTGGTCGGGCAGGCGCACGTGCGGCTGATCCCGGCGAGCATGCTGATCGGCGCGGCGCTGGTGCTGGCCGCCGACACGCTCGGGCGCGCGCTGTCGCCGATGTACCTGGCCCCTGGCGCGGTGACCAGCTTGCTCGGCGGGCTGTTCTTCTTGTGGTTGCTGCGCCGGCAAGCGGAGGGTCTCTAGATGTTGCGTACCGAGCAGCTCGGTCTGCGAATTCCTGGTCGTCGCCCAGGTCGCAGCGACGATCGCTGGCTGCTGCGCAAGCTCGACCTCGAGATCGCGCCGGGGACCGTGACGGTGATCGTGGGCCCCAACGGCAGCGGCAAGACGACGCTCCTGCGGGCGCTGCTCGGCTTGCTCGAGCCCGCCGAGGGTCGCGTGCTGCTCGACGGCGAGCCGCTGCGCGAGCACTCGCTGCGCGCTCGGGCGCGCGTGTGTGCTTGGCTGCCGCAGCGAACCGAGCTGCCGTGGAGCATGACCGCGCGCGAGCTGGTGATGCTCGGTCGAGCGCCGCACCTGTCGGCGCTCGCGGGCCCCGGCAAGCGCGACCACGAGGAGGTCATCGCCGCGCTCGCGCGCGTGCGGGCCGAGGCGCTGTGCGATCGAGACGTCCGCACGCTCAGCGGCGGCGAGCTGCAGCGAGTCCTGCTCGCGCGCCTGCTGGCCAGCCAGGCGCCGATCTTGCTGCTCGACGAGCCGACCACCGCGCTCGACGTCGGTCATGCGCTCGCGCTGCTCGAGCTCGTGCAGGAGCTCGCGGCCGCGGGGCACGGCGTGTTGATGTCACTGCACGAGCTCGAGCTGGCGCGACGCTACGGCGATCGAGCGCTGCTGCTGCGCGGCGACGAGCACGGCGGACATGCGATCGGGCCGGCGCAGGAGGTTCTGCGACCGGG
>DATLLB010000618.1:0-2521 GCA_035538075.1 Enhygromyxa sp. | reverse complement strand
GGCGGCGTGGTGGTGTTCGACGACACCGTCGACATGGCGAAGATGGCCCGCTACGCGCTCGAGTTCTGCGCGATCGAGTCGTGCGGCAAGTGTACGCCGTGCCGGATCGGCTCCGTGCGCGGCGTCGAGGTCGTCGACCGGATCCGCGCGGGCGAGCGTCGCAGCGAGAACCTCACGCTGCTGCGCGACCTCTGCGACACGATGGTTCACGGCTCGCTGTGCGCGATGGGGGGCCTGACGCCCGCGCCCGTGCTCAGCGCGCTCGATCACTTTCCCGAGGACTTTCAGCCGCGGATGCGGCGTGAAGACCATCAGCGCTGAGGCGCAGCGGAGGCGACCCATGTACTCGATCAAGGAACCCGACGCCGGCACCCCTGCAAGTCATGCGAGCGAGCAGGTCACGCTCGAGATCGACGGCCAGACCGTCTCGGTCCCGGCCGGCACCTCGATCATGCGCGCGGCGACGATGGCCGACGTGCGCGTGCCGAGGCTCTGCGCGACCGAGAGCCTCGAGGCGTTCGGCTCGTGTCGTCTGTGCTTGGTGCAGATCGAAGGGCGACGCGGCTACCCGGCCTCGTGCACGACTCCGGTCGAGCCCGGCATGAAGGTGCGCACGCAGTCGGACGCGCTGCAGCGGCTGCGTCGCGGCGTGATGGAGCTCTACATCTCCGATCACCCGCTCGACTGCCTGACGTGCCCAACCAACGGCAACTGCGAGCTGCAGGAGATGGCGGGCGTGGTCGGGCTTCGCGAGGTCCGCTACGGCTACGACGGCGAGAACCACTTCAAGCACGCGCAGAAGGACACCTCCAACCCGTACTTCGAATTCGATCCGGGCAAGTGCATCGCCTGCTCGCGCTGCGTGCGGGCGTGCGACGAGGTCCAGGGTACGTTCGCGCTGACGCTGATCGGCCGCGGCTTCGACTCGAAGATCGCCGCCGGCCCGACGAGCTTCTTGGAGTCCGAGTGTGTGTCGTGTGGTGCGTGCGTGCAGGCGTGCCCGACCGCGACGCTGGTCGAGAAGTCGATCGTCGAGCGTGGCCAGCCCGATCACAGCGTCGTCACCACCTGCGCGTACTGTGGCGTCGGTTGCTCGTTCCGGGCCGAGATGAAGGGCGCCGAGGTGGTCCGCATGGTCCCGAACCGCGACGGGCATGCCAACCACGGCCACTCGTGCGTCAAGGGTCGGTTCGCGTGGGGCTACGCCACGCACAAGGATCGGATCACCAAGCCGATGATCCGCAACTCGATCCACGATCCGTGGCGCGCGGTCAGCTGGGACGAAGCGATCGCCTACACGGCCAGCGAATTCCAGCGCATCCAAACGACCTACGGGCGCGGTGCGGTCGGTGGGATCACGTCGTCGCGCTGCTCGAACGAGGAGACCTACCTCGTGCAGAAGCTGGTCCGCGCGGCGTTCGGCAACAACAACGTCGACACCTGCGCGCGCGTGTGTCACTCGCCGACCGGCTACGGGCTCAAGACCACGCTCGGCGAGTCGGCCGGCACGCAGAACTTCGACTCGGTCGAGCATGCCGACGTGATCGTGCTGATCGGCTCGAACCCGACCGACGCGCACCCGGTGTTCGCCTCGCACATGAAGCAGCGGCTGCGCGCCGGGGCCAAGCTGATCGTCATCGATCCGCGCTCGATCGATCTCGTGCGCTCGGCTCATGTCGAGGCCGCGTATCACCTGCAGCTGCGGCCGGGCACCAACGTCGCGGTCATCAACGCGCTCGCGCATGTGATCGTGACCGAGGGGCTGCACGATGAAGCGTTCGTGCGGGCCCGCTGCGAGCTGCCTGCGTACGAGCGCTGGAAGGCGTTCATCACCGCGCCGCACAACTCGCCCGAGGCCACCGAAGAAGTCACCGGGGTGCCGGCTGCGGCGATCCGTGGCGCGGCGCGGCTCTACGCGACCGGTGGGCCCACTGGCAGGAATGGGGCGATCTACTACGGCCTCGGCGTGACCGAGCACAGCCAGGGCTCGACCATGGTGATCGGGATCGCCAACCTCGCGATGGTGACCGGCAACATCGGTCGGCCGGGCGTCGGGGTGAATCCGATGCGCGGGCAGAACAACGTGCAGGGATCGTGCGACATGGGCTCGTTCCCGCACGAGCTGCCTGGTTACCGCCACGTCTCCGATCCCGCGGTGCGGGCTCTGTTCGCGTCCGCGTGGGGCGTCGAGGTCGAGCCCGAGCCGGGGCTGCGGATCCCCAACATGCTGGACGCCGCGCTCGACGGCTCGTTCAAGGGGCTCTACGTGCAGGGTGAGGACATCGCCCAGTCCGATCCCAACACGCAGCACGTCACCGCGGCACTCGAGGCGCTCGAGTGTCTGGTCGTGCAGGATCTCTTCATCAACGAGACCGCTCGCTTCGCCCACGTGTTCTTGCCGGGCTCGTCGTTCCTCGAGAAGGACGGCACGTTCACCAACGCCGAGCGCCGGATCTCGCGGGTGCGTCGGGTGATGCCGCCGATGGCCGGCAAGGCCGATTGGGAGGTCACGCTCGCGCTC
>DATLLB010000617.1:0-11828 GCA_035538075.1 Enhygromyxa sp. | reverse complement strand
AGGCCGACCGTGTAGACCCCGAGCGCGCCGAGGTACTTGCCGAGCACCACCTCGATGTTCAGCGCCAACGCGACGGTCGCGTTCATCCTCGGCGCGCTCGGCTGCGCGGGTCTGGTGTTCGCCGGCACTGCGCCGTGGGCTGACGGGATCGTCGGCTGCGCGGCGGTGGCCGGCGTCGCGACGCTCGGCTGGGTCGCGTTTCAGGGCAAGGCCGAAGGGGCAGGGTACGCGGCGGTCGGCGGCGGCGTGATCGCAATGATCGTGTGGCTGACCGGCAGCGGCGACGGCTTCGAGGAGACCTTCGCCAAGCTCGGCGTCGATCGTCACTTCTACGGCTTCGGTGAGGGCCTCGTGCGAATGGGCGACGTCGCCTACTTCGCCGGCATCGCCGTCGTCGTGCTCTATCTGTGCACCTTCATGCTCGGACGGAGGCACTGGTAATGGCACCCCGAATGCACCGCCTCGTGCGACTGTTCGCGCTCGTCGTGATCGTCGCCTCGATGACCTACATGGCCCAGCGGTCGAACGCCCGCGTCGACCTCACCGCCGAGGGCCTGTCGAAGATCACCCCCAACACCACGACGCTGATCCGCAGCATCGGGACCGACACCACCAACGAAGAGGGAGAGAAGACCTCGATTCCCCCGGTGGTCGTGACCGCCTACGTCTCGAAGGAGGTCCCGCGCCCGTACGTGCCGCTGCGTAGCCGGCTGCTCAACATCCTGCGCGAGATGGAGGCCTCGGGCGGGTCCGGCCTCACCGTTCGCATCTACGAGCCGGAGCCCTACTCGGTCGAGGCCCAGGAGGCGATCGAGAAGTACGGGATCATGCCGCGTCCGCTGATCGACGCCGATGGCGGCGACGTGCAGACGATGCAGGTGTTCCTCGGCGTCGCATTCACCTCGGGCCCGCGCGAAGAGGTCGTGCCGTTCCTCGATCGCGGGCTCTCGGTCGAGTACGAGATCGTCCGCGCGCTCGAGGTCGTCACCCAGCCCAAGAAGAAGGTCGTCGGGATCATCCGCGACGACACCAAGCTGATGGGTGACTTCGACCTGCAGGCGCGCCGCCGGATCCCGCGCTGGCGCGTGGTCGACGAGCTCGAGAAGCAGTACGAGGTCCGCAGCCTCAACCCGGGCACGCCGATCCCCAACGACGTCGACGTGCTGTTCGTGCCGCAGGTGTCGAGCCTGTCGCAGCCGAGCATCGACACGGTCCAGGCTTACCTGCTCGCCGGACGTCCGGCGCTGCTGGTCGCCGACCCGCTGCCGTTCTTCAACCCCAAGCTCGCGCCGACCCAGCCGATGCTGCCGCCGCCGCAGCAAGGCGGAATGATGGGCGGGATGCCCTCGGAGGAGAAGGGCAACTACAAGGCGCTGCTCAGCTCGATCGGCGTCGAGTGGCCCGACTCGCACGTCTCGTTCGACCTCGAGAACCCCGAGCCGCAGCTGGCCGACGCGCCGCGCAGCATCATCGTGATCGGCCAGCGCAACGGCCAGGATCAGTTCGCCGGGCGCGGACCGATCGTCGACGGGCTCGCGCAGATCATCGTGCTGTTCGGCGGCGACCTGCGGGCGGCGACCGGCGGCGGCACGGTGCTCGAGCCGATCCTGACCACCGGCGTGAAGGGTGGCTGGGATCCGTTCGAGCGCTTCGTCGACGACAGCAACTTCCTGTTCGGCCTGCAGTTCCGCGGGGTCCCGAGCAACTACGAGCGGCTGGCCGCGCAGGACGGGCTGGAGAACATCCAGCTCGGCGTGCGGGTGACCGGCGGCGGCTCGTCGGGCGGAGGCAATCGCGACATCAACGCGATCGTGCTCGCCGACCTCGACATGTTCGCCGACAGCTTCTTCAACTTCCACGAGCGCGGCGGCGATCTCGACGGCGACGGCCTGATCGACATGCGCTTCGACAACGTCACCTTCCTGCTCAACGCGATCGACACCTTGCTGGGTGACGAGCGCTTCATCGAGCTGCGCAAGCGCCAGCCGGAGTTTCGCCGGCTGACCCGCGTGGACGAGATGACCAAGGCCGCCAACGAGGACCGGCAGGACAAGCTCAAGGCCGCCAACAAGGCCGCCGAGGACAAGATCAAGGAAGCCCAGGCGGCGCTCGACGCTGCGGTCCAGGAGATCCAGGCCAAGACCGGCATCGACGAGCGGACCAAGGAGATCATGATCCGCGCGGCCGAGCAGGCCGAGAACCGCCGGGTGCAGGCCCAGACCGAGCAGATCGAGCGCGAGAAGTCGCAGCAGATCGACAAGATCAAGGCCGAGCACGCCCGCGCCGTCGACGAGGTCCGCGACCGCATCCGCGTGGCCGCGATCCTGGTCCCGCCGCTGCCGGCGATCCTGCTCGGTCTGGTGATCTTCTGGCGTAAGCGTCGGCGCGAGAGCGCGACGATCCCCGAGAGTCGCAAGCGGAGGGAAGCGTGATGACCCGAGGTACCGTGATCATGGCCGTGCTGGCCCTGCTGTCGGCGCTCGGCGCCTACGCGATGCGGCCAGTCGAGATGGCTCCGCCCACGTTCGAAGACACGGGCGAGCCGCTGTTCCCCGACTTCGTCGACCCCAACGCCGCGACCTTCCTCGAGGTCAAGGAGTACGACGAAGAGGCCGCGCAGCTCACCACGTTCTCGGTCAAGCTAGAGAACGGTGCGTGGGTGATCCCCAGCCACAACAACTACCCGGCCGACGGCACCGAGCAGATGGGCAAGGCCGCGGCCTCGTTCATCGACGTCAAGAAGGACGTGGTGCGCAGCGACAACCCGGCCGATCACGCCGAGTTCGGCGTGGTCGATCCCGAGGATGACGCGGCCACCAAGGACACCCGCGGCCGCCGAGTCACGATCAAGGACTCGTCGGGCAAGCCGCTGGCCGACGTCATCATCGGCAAGGACGTCGCCGATCGGCAGGGCTTCAAGTTCGTGCGCTACCCGGGCGAGAACCGGGTCTACGCCGTGGAGATCGATCCGCAGGTCTCGATCAAGTTCACCGACTGGATCGAGGACGACCTGCTCAAGATGGAGGCCGACGACATCGTCGCGGTGCTGAGCAACAGCTACTCCGTCGAGGAGGTCACCAACCCCGAGACCGGCGAGAAGCAGCAGAAGCTGGTCAACGACGAGCCGATGTACTTCGAGCTGCAGGAGAGCGCGGCGATCGGCGAGGACGGGCTCCCGCAGAAGGAGTGGGCCCTGGTCGCCCCGCCGGTCTTCGGGCCCGACGGGCAGCGCATCGATCCGGCCACCTACGTGGGCACCGATCCGCTGCCGCAGCCGGCCGCGACTCCCGAGGGCAAGATCCTCAACCCGACCAAGGTCAAGCAGACCGTGGGTGCGGCCGATCGCATGAAGATCGTCGGCGTGCGTCCGCGGGCGCAGCGGCTCGATCCGTTCGAGATGCAGGCCAAGGGCTTCTTCCTGGTCGGCGAGTACCCGCGCTACTCGCTGCTCGCCGACCAAGGCGAGGTCCACCTGTACTCGCGCGACGGCGTCGTCTACACGCTGTTCTTCGGCGAGGTCACCTACGCGACCGGCGAGGAGCTCAGCGCCGGCAGCGAGGACGAGGCGCCCACCGAGGCGCAGGGCGAGAATGCCCGGGCCAACCGCTACATGTTCGTCAACGTGAGCTACGATCCGCGCCGGGACCTCACCACGAGTGAGCCGCCGATCCCCGGCCAGCTCCGCGGCCAGGAGCGGGCAGACCAGCTGAACCAGCGTTTCTCGGCCTGGTACTACGTGATCCAGGACTCGAGCTTCACGCAGGTCCACAAGGTGCCGAGCGACTTCTTTAAGGACGCCAGCTGAGCCGCCGCCAGCGAGCGAGGCAACCCCGCGAGCGCACGCTTGCGGGGTTTTTTTTCGTATTGCATACCGCCGCCGATGAGCAACCCGACCGGAGCGCACCGGCACCATGAGCAGCGGCTCACCTGGCGCGAGGGCCTGTTCCTCGTCGGGCCGGACCCGCTGACCTCACCGTACTACAGCTCCGGAGCGCTGATTGCCGCGGGGGTCGGCTACGGCACACCGCTCTTTCAGATCGGCCTCTACCTGCTGCTGTTCCTGCTCGCGCCGCTCTACATCGAGGCGGTGCTGCTCACGTTGAGCAACGGCGGCACCTACGTGATGACCCGCTACGCGCTCGGCCACCTCGGGCGTGGAGCGGTGCTCACGGCCGCGCTGGTCGGCATCGTGATCAGCTTCTCGTACGTGGCCACGGCGATCGTGAGCCTGCTGTCCTACTCGAATTACGTGTTCTCACTGGTCGCCGGCGTGGACGGGCCGCGCACGATGATCGCGATCGCGCTGTCGATGATCCCGTCGATCGGCTTCGGCGTGTGGGTGATGCCCCGCGAGTGGCGGCGGGTGGTGATCTCGGTCGTGGTCACCTCGGTGCTCGGGCTGATGCTGAGCACGGTCATGACCACCGGCGCGGTGATCATGCTGCCGCCGCTGGTCATGCTGTTCATCCTCAACAACCACGGTCTCAAGGAGAGCGTGAAGGTCAGCAGGACCATCTTCATGATCAACCTGGTGGTCATGGGCGTGACCATCCTGATCTGTTTGATCTACCTGCTGATCCACGGCGCCGATCTGTCCCGCTTCATGTACGGCGGCGCGCTACCGGAGGCGGTGGTCGACGCGGCCAAGTCCTCCGCGCAGTCCGACACGCACGAGCACCACGGCATGATCACCGCGCTGCCGGGCTTCGCCACGCTCGGGGCGCCGCTGATCCTCGCCGGCGCAGGAGTCTCGATCCTCGGCGCCTCGGGGGTCGAGTCGGTGATGAACATCCCCGAGGAGCTCGCCAACCCGCGCCGCGACATCGCAAAGATCTACAAGTGGATGCTCTCGCTGCTGCTCGGGCTCGGCGGCAGCCTGAGCCTGCTGCTGTTCCTGGTGCTCGAGCCCGAGCAGCTGGCCGGCAGCGCCAGCTACCTGCTTGCGACGCTCGGCGAGCAAGGCTTCCTGGGCGTGTTCGGCAGCCAGGGCTTTGCGAGCTTCTGGAAGGTCGTGATCGTGGCCAACGCGGCGCTGATGTTGATCGGCGCGTGCAACACCGGCTTCGCGGGCGCGCGTGGTCTGTGGCTGACGATGGCGCGCGACAGCCTGCTGCCGCGCATGATCCTCGATCCCAACGAGCGCGGCGCGTTCTCGCGGATCCACTGGATGATGCTGCTGGCGATCTTGCTGCTCGCGATGCAGGGCGGCTGGGACCTGTCGAAGCTCGAGCGCTGGTACGGCGTGACCTTCGGCCTGGTGATGTTCTCGGGTGTCGTCGCGTTCATCTTGCTGCGCAAGTACCGGGCCGACGATCGCCGGATCTACCGCGCGCCGTTCAACGTGAGCATCGGCGGCACCAAGGTCCCGATCGCGGTGTTCGCCGGGCTGCTGGTGCTCGGCTACGCGCTGCTGAGCATGTACGCGACCTACAGCGGCGATCTCGGCGAGCTGCGCACGCTGGTGATGATCGTCGCCGCCGGGGTCGTGGGCGTGATCCTGCTCTACAATCACCGGCCCCTGCTTCGCGCCGCGCACAGCTATTATCGGCGCGTGATCGAGACCGTCGAATCGACGGAGATCGAGACCGAGGATCGCACGGTCGTGGTCGCCGTCGGCAGCGTTCGGATCGGGCGACTGATCGAGAACGCGATCAACCTCGCGACCGTGCAGAGCAAGGTCACCGGGATCCCCTATCGCCAGCTGGTCGTGTTCCACATGAGCGACGCGGTCTCCACCGAGCACGTCTACCAGGTCGACCGCGCGACCATCCGACCCGCCGGGCTCGCGACCGACGCGGTCCGCATCTTCACGCAGCTGACCGAGATCGCGCCGGCCGAGATGCTCACCTACTTGGCGATCGTCCCGCCGGCCAACCCCGACATCAAGGACAACCTCGAGTCTGCGCTCGAGACCTTGGTCGACTTCCACGATCGCCACCACTTCAAGGGCCACATGGTCCTGGTCGGTACCTACGGCGTGCAGATGGAGCGGCTCGAGCAGCTCGCGGCTCGCCTCGAGGGATCGACGCTCGTCCCGGTACCGCTCTATGGCGAGTAGCATGCAGAGCATGAGCAGCGTCGCGTTCCTCGGGGTCGGGACCATGGGCACGGGGATGGTCCGCAACCTGGTCGCGGCCGGCCACGAGGTGACGGCCTGGAACCGCACGCGCGCGAAGATCGAGCCGCTCGCGGCCGAGCTCGGCGTGCGGATCGTCGAGCTGCCGATCGACGCCGCGCGGGCGAGCGGGATCGTGATCTTGTGCGTGAGCAGTGACGAGGCCGTGCGCGAGCTGGTGTTCGGCGAGCACGGGGTGCTGCTCGGGCTGTCCGAGGGCGACCTGCTGATCGACTGCGGGACCACCAGCCAGCCGCTCACGCGCGAGCTCGCGGCCGCCTGTGCCGAGCGCCGGGCCGAATTCCTCGACGCGCCGATCACCGGCAGCAAGCTCGGCGCCGAGGGTGGGCGGCTGACGTTCATGGTCGGTGGCCCGAGCGAGCAGGTCGAGCGGGCGCGCCCGCTGTTCGAGGCGATGGGTCGCCATCACGTGCACGTCGGCGAGCAGGTCGGGCTTGGCCAGGCTGCGAAGTACTGCCTCAATCTCGCGCAGGCGGTGATCCTCGAGGGCGTGCTCGAGGGCTACACGCTGGCCAAGCTGCTCGGCGTGCCGATCGCGAAGATGGCCGAGATCTACGAGCACAGCGCGGGCAAGACTGGCGTCGGCGGCTTCAAGACGCCGTACTTGCAAGCCGGCGACTACACGCCCCACTTTCGCTGCGACCTCATGCACAAGGATCTGCACCTCGCGCTGGCCGAGGCCGAGGGCAGGCGAGTGCCGCTGCCCGCCGCCACGACCGTGCGAGCGCTGTACGATCAAGCGGTCGCCGAAGGGCTCGGCGGCGAGGACTTCCTGATCCTCGCGACCTTGCTCGAGCGCTGGGCGAAGACCTCGCTGCGCGACTAACTCGACGATTTTTTGGGCCGGGCTGCGAGCCAGGCGACCATCGACTCCATGCGGGCGGCGCTCGAACGCTTCATGGTCCACCTCGAGACCGAGCGCCGGCTGTCCGCGAACACCCGCACGGCCTACCGCCGCGACATCGAGGACTTCATCGGCTCGATCGAGAGCCGTCGCAAGCGCCCGGCCAAGATCGGCGACCTCGACGTCCGCGAGGTTCGAGCCCACCTGGCCGAGCGTCACGGCGAGCTGGCCGCGAGCAGCATCGGCCGCAAGCTCTCGGCCCTGCGCGGGTTCGGGGAGTTCTGCCGCCGCGAGGGTCTGCTGGAAGACAACGCGGTCGTGCTGCTGCGTCGGCCCAAGCTCGGCCGCAAGCTCCCGGTCGCGCTGCCGGTCGAGGACGTCGGCGCGATGATCGATCAGCCGCAGCGCGACGGCCCGATCGGCGCCCGCGATCGAGCACTGCTCGAAGTGCTGTACGGCGCCGGCCTGCGCGTGTCCGAGGCGGTCGCGCTCGAGCTCGACGATCTGCGCTGGGAGGGTCGCAGCCTCACGGTGCGCGTGCGTCACGGCAAGGGCGGGAAGGAGCGGGTGGTGCCGCTCGGCGGCCAGGCGGCCGCTTCCTTGCGCGACTGGCTAGCCGTCCGCGATCAGCTGCTGCGCCCGAACAGCCCCGCGCGGGCGGTGTTCCTCGGCGCCCGTGGAGGCCCGCTGGTCGCCCGGGTCGCCCGTGACGTCGTCTATCGCCGCTGCCAGGAGACCGGCGCCCGCACGGTCGTGGGACCGCATGGTTTGCGGCACAGCTTCGCCACCCACCTGCTGCAGAGCGGCTGCGACCTGCGGAGCATCCAGTCCATGCTCGGCCACGCCAGCTTGTCGACCACGCAACGCTATACCCACCTGGACATGGGTCGCCTGTTCGAGCTCTACGAACAGGCCCACCCGCGCGCCAAAGTGCCCAACCCCAAGGGCTGAGTTGCGATAACCTGGGCGCCATGGGCCTCGAGCCAGACGCGAAGCTGGTGGTCGACCGCAAGATCGACGTTCGCAGTCTGCCGATCACGCCCGTCGACTTCTTCGTGCTCAGTCGCGTCGAGTCGCTCGGCGGTGACGGTGGGGCCACGGTCGCCGATGTGATCGCGGCCAGTGGTCAACCAGCCGAGACTGCGGAGCAGTCGCTCGTCAAGCTCCTTCAGCTCGGCGCGCTGACGATCGCGACGGGGGCGTCGCTCGATCCGGTGGTCGCGGTCGCGCGTCCACGTGCGGCTTCGAGCAGCGACGACGATCTGCGCAAGCGAGCGCGCGAGCGTAAACGCGATCTGCTCGCCGCACAGATGCGCATCGCCAAGGGCGACCCGGCGCCGCCCAATCCGCCCGCTGCGGCCAAGGAAGACGCCTCGCTACCGATCGCGCGCGACGACCAGAAACAGGCCGAGCCGGGCGTGCCGATGCGTCTGATCCTCGACACGATCGATCCGGTCGCCGTCGACGATGGCCGCCTCGATCCCACGATCGACGTGCCGGTCGAGCGACAGCGACGGCTCTTGGCACTGCGTGACCGACTGCGGCACGTCGGCCACTTCGAGATCCTCGGGCTCGATCCGATCGATGACACTCGGGTGATCCGTCGCGCCTACCATGTCGTCAGCCGCGAGTTCCACCCCGACTCGTATTACGGCAAGGAGCTCGGCCGCTATCGCGCGGTGCTCGACGATCTGTTTCGCCGCGCTCGCTCCTCGTACGAATTCCTGCTCGACGCGGATCGCCGCAAGACCCTGGTCGACGCTCATGAAGCGCAGATCCGCGAGGAGCGTGAGCGTCGGCAGCAGGCCGAACTCGAGGCCCGTGCGGCCGAGTACGCGGCCCAAGAGGAAGCGCGTCGTAAGGCCGAGGCCGAGGAGCGCGAGCGGGCCGAGCAAGCGGAGAAGACGCGACTCGAGCGGGAGCGTCAGCGTCAGCAGCGCTTGCGCGAGCGGGCGCTGACGGAGCGTCGCAAGCAGGCCGCCACGCACGCCGAGCAGGCCCTGCGCGAGCGCGAGATCGGCCGCCACGGCACCGCGGCAACGCTGTTTCGCCTGGCGCACGAGCACGACCCCGAGCACCCCGACTACGAAGGCGAGTGGCGAGCGAGCCTCGCGACCGCGCGAACCCAGCGAGCCGAGACCAACTTCAATCAGGGTCGCGACGCGCTCGCAGCCGGGCGCATCCACGAAGCGGCCCGCTTCTTCAGCGAGGCAGCCGACGCTGATCCATCACTGCGCAACCTCAGCGAGGCCGCGGCGGTGGTCGCCGAAGTCGACCCTGCCCAGGCGCGCAGCTTAGCGATGGCGGCGCTCGAGCTCTTGCAGCAAGCCCAGGCACGCGGCCTCACGCTCGACGATCGCAGTGTGGCGAATGTCCACCAAGCCTGTGCCAAGGCCTTCTTGGCGGCGGGGCAGCTGGCCAGCGCGAGGGAGCAGGCCGAGCGTGCGCATCAGCTGCTCAACAACAAACAGACCCGCGCACTTCTCAATTCCATCAAACTGCCATAGCCTCACTCGGGTTCGGGCCAGGAAAGCGCATGGAGAACGTCGTCGGCATCGACCTCGGGACCTCGAACTCGGTGGTGGCGATCGTGGAGGACGGCGTCCCGACGGTCATCCCCAACAAGGGCGGTTACAAGACCACACCCTCGATGGTGGCGGTGTCCGAGAGCGGCAAGCGGCTGGTCGGGCACATCGCCAAGCGGCAGGCGGTGACCAATTCGGTGAACACCGTGTACGCGGCCAAGCGGCTGATCGGCCGCAAGTGGGACTCGCCGGCCGTCCGTGCCGTGCAGCAGTCGTGCCCCTACAAGATCGTCGAGGGCCCGCACGACGACGTCCGGATCGTGCTGCGCGAGCAGGTCTACTCGGTCCCGGAGATCAGCGCGTTCATCCTGCAGGAGCTCAAGATGGTCGCCGAGCAGTACCTCGGCGGCCCCGTTGAAAAGGCCGTGATCACGGTCCCGGCCTACTTCAACGACAACCAGCGCCAGGCCACCAAGGACGCTGGCCGCATCGCCGGGCTCGACGTCATCCGCATCATCAACGAGCCGACCGCGGCCGCGCTCGCCTACGGCTTCGGCAAGGACTTCGAGCGGCGCGTCGCGGTCTACGATCTCGGTGGCGGCACCTTCGACGTCTCGGTGCTCGACATCGGCAACGGCGTGTTCGAGGTGGTCTCGACGGCGGGCGACACCTTCCTCGGCGGCGAGGACTTCGACATCCGGGTCATGAACTGGCTGATCCAGGTGTTTCAGGAGCGCAGCGGCGTCGACGTCCGCGACGATCGCATGTCGCTGCAGCGCCTCCGCGACGCGGCCGAGAAGGCCCGCTGCGAGCTCTCGACCGTCCGCGAGACGCTGATCGATCTGCCGTTCCTGTACACCACCGCGAGCGGCGAGACCCACCACCTGCAAGAGACCCTGACCCGCGATCAGCTCGAGGATCTGACCCGCGATCTGGTCGACCGCACCATCGCGATCTGCGAGCGCACGCTGTCGGAGGCCAACGTCGATCGCGGCGAGATCGACGACGTGATCCTGGTCGGCGGCATGACCCGCATGCCGCTCGTGCAGCGCAGCGTGGCCGAGTTCTTCGAGCTCGAGCCGTGCAAGGGCGTCCACCCCGACGAGGTCGTGGGCCTCGGCGCCGCGATCCAGGCGGCCGCGCTGATCGACGACTCGCAGGAGCTGCTGCTGCTCGACGTGACCCCACACAGCCTCGGGATCATGGTCCACGGCGGCACCTTCCACCGCTTGATCACGCAGAACACCACGGTCCCGACCAGCGCCGCGCACATCTTCACGACCGTGCGCGACAACCAGACCTCGGTGAAGATCCTGGTCCTGCAGGGCGAGGCCGACGACGCCACCCAGAACGAGCTGCTCGGCGAGTTCATCCTCTCGGGCCTGCGCAAGGCACCGAAGGGTCAGGTCGAGGTCAAGGTCACCTTCTCGATCTCGGCCGACGGCATCGTGTCCGTCAACGCCCAGGATCTCGAGACCGGCCGCGAGCAGTCGATCACCGTGACGGCCACCTCGGGCCTGACCGAGGACGAGCTGCAGCGCCTGGTCGAGCAGAGCCAGGGCTACATGGTCGAGGTCCGCGCCAGCGAGGAGTTCGAGCGCGAGCGACAGAAGGTCGAGGGCCTGGTCGCCGAGGTCCGCGAGCTGTTTCCGCAGGTCTCGGGGATCATGAGCGGCACCAGCTTCGGCCGCGACGCGATCGCCAAGGCGCAGGCGGTCCTCGAGCGGGCGAAGAACGAGATGCAGGGCAACGACCTGCGGTCGCTCGGCGAGGTCGGCGAGAGCCTCGAGCGGACGCTCAACATGTTCCGCGGGGTCGTGACCAAGACCAATTTGTCTTGAGGGCCACGTCGATTCTCGTGATCCGAACGGGACGGCTTGGCACAACCGGACCATGACGTCCCGGACCAAGCCCCCGAAGACCCCGAAGACCCTGAAGGCCAAGACCAACCTCAAGGCCGGCTGCATCAGCGGCTGCTTTCAGCACAACGAGAAGCTGATCGCCAAGCGGACCGCGAAGCCGGCCCTGAAGGTCAAGACCGCCCTGAAGGCCGGCTGCATGAACGGCTGCTTTCAGCACAACGAGAAGCTGATCGCCAAGCGCTAGGAGCCGCGCATGAACTCCGACGCCGCCATCGACCGCGCGTGTGCGTTGTTCGATCGAGCTCGGGAGCATCGCATGTGTGGCGATCACCGCGACGCCCGTGAGCAGATCGATCGGGCGCTCGCGCTGCTCCGTCGCCACGCCGGCCGCGAGCACCCCGACGTCGCGCATGCGCTGATCTTCCGAGCCGAGCTCGCCACCGATCAACAAGCCCACGGCC
>DATLLB010000616.1:0-15027 GCA_035538075.1 Enhygromyxa sp. | reverse complement strand
TCCTTCTTCACGCCGACGGATCAACACGAGGCCGATCAACAAGAGCGAGCCCGCCACCCCACCGAGCGGCGCCGCAGGATGATCGACCGCGCAAGCACAGCCGCGCTCGTTGGGCTCGACCGGCTGCGGGCCTTCGGTGCTGACCGTCGGCGTCTCGACGGGGGCCGGCGGCTGGTAGTCGGCGACGCCGAGCTCCGCAAGCAGGTGATCGCCCGCGACGACCTCGTCGAGCATCCAGTAGAGGTAGCGAACGTCGCTGATCACGTTGCGCGACTGCTCGGTTCGCCAGGCGTAGTCGCCCGCGACGTTCTCCCACACGCGATCGAAGTTGAAGCCGATCAGCCGGCCCTTGCTGTCGATCACCGGCGAGCCCGAGTTGCCGCCGGTGGTGTCGCCGTCGGCCAGGAACGCGATCGGCACGTCACCGAGCTCGCGGTCGGCCCAGCGACACTCCGGTCCGCCGTCGGCCTTGTCGAGCACGGCGTCGGGTAGATCGAATTCGCCGGCGTCCTGATGCTTGGCGACCGCGCCGGCCAGCGTGGTCTGGGGCGTCTGCTGGCTGCCGTCCCACTTCGCGTAGCCCTGGATGGTCGCGAAGCTGAAGCGCAGCGTGGAGTTGGCGTCGGGGTACAGCGGCTGGCGGCGGACCTTGGTGATCAGCTCGAAGTAGCGGGGCTCGACCAGCAGCAGGCGACCGCGCTCGGCGTCGTCGATCTGCGCGAGCGCGTCGAGATCGGTCATCAGCGCGCGGGCCAGGACCAGCATCGGATCCTTGCTCTTGCCGATCGCCTTGGGATCGTCGAACAGCTTCTGCAGGGCCGCCGGGTCAGCGAGCGCCGAGCCGCTGAGCGCTCGCTTGGCGGCCTCGAGGTACGGCTCGCGGTTGTCGAGGCCGGCACCCTTCGAGCGTCCGAGCAGCTTGTCGAAGCCGGCGATCCGGCGGCCTTGCAGCGCGTCGGCGTGGGCGAGGAAGGAGGCCAGCAGCTCGATGTCGACCTGCGGATCGAGATCCTTCGCCGACTGCTCGAGCCGCTTCCACAGCTTGTCGCGATCGCGATCGCGGTAGCCGGCCTTGCGCTCGACGTCCGGCTTGCTGCGCTGCTGGGCCCACACGGTCAGGTCGCGGGCGATCGCGAGGCTGCGCGGCGCGTAGCCGAGGTTCTCCAGCAGGAACGCCCATGCGCCGCGCTCCGACCGAGCCGCGGAGATGGCCGCGAGCTCCTCGATCGTGGTCGCCGCCCCATCTTCTTGCGTGACGAGGCGCTGATCCTCGGCCAGCCGAGTCTCGACCAGCCCGAGCCGCTCGAGCCCCGCGAGCTTGCCGGCCGCGTTCTTCTGGCGGTTGGCGAGGCTCTTCTTGATCGCCGCGACCTTGATGCCGACGGCAGCGTCGCGGGCGGTGCCGGCCTCGAGGATCGCGATCCACTCGCCGTAGAGAGCGACGCGCATCGGCAACCACGTAAAGAAGTGGCGCTCGAGCTCGGCCCCCCACATGTAGCGATCGGTGTGGCCGGGGTAGCCGAGGATCGCGACGAAGTCGCCTTCATCGACGCCGTCGGGCGAGGGCACCAGGAATTGCGCGGGCTTGAAAGGGACGTTGTCGGCCGAGTAGGGCGCCGGCTCGCCGTCCTTGCCCACGTACGCGCGCAGCAGCGAGAAGTCGCCGGTGTGGCGCGGCCACATCCAGTTGTCGGTCTCACCGCCGTACTCGCCGATCGCCGAGGGCGGCGCGTAGACCAGGCGCACGTCGAGCAGCTCCGTGTACTCGTGCAGCTCGAAGCGCGAGTGGCCGAAGAAGCTGGCCAGCTGACACGAGCGATGCGGCTTGGCGGACTCGCAGGCGTCGATCAGCTCGTTGCGGACCTGATCGAACGCCTTGGCGCGCGCGCGATCGTCCTCGACGGCGGTGATCTTGTCGTGCACCGTCGCGCTCACGTCGGTGATGCCGCTCAGGATCTTCACGGTCTGCCCGGCCGCGAGCTCGTCGGCGCGGGTGGCCGCGAGGAAGCCGTCCTTCAGGTAGTCGCGATCGACGCTCGAGTTGGCCTGCAGCGCCCCGTAGGCGCAGTGATGGTTGGTCGAGAGCAGACCCTCGGCGGAGATGAACGCGGCCGTGCAACCACCGATGTTGACCGACGCGCGCAGCAACCCGCCGCTCTCGCTCCACAGCTGCTCGGCCGTGAGCTCGAGGCCGGCTAGCTTGGCGAGCTCGTGGATCCCCGCGAGCTGCCCGGGCGGCCACTGGCCTTCGTTGGCCTCGGCCGACCAGGGCGGCGCGATGGCAGCGACGAGGATCAGCAAGGGCCACAGACGAGGCGCGCGCGACATCGCCTCGGTCTACTGCGATGCGCCGCACGAGGTCAATCCAGGGCCCGATGAAGATCATGATCCACGACGGCCCGCGAGATCGAGAGCTCCTCGGCGGCGCGCTCGGCCAGCGCGGCGCATTCGTGCAGCGGGCGGCTGTCGCCGGCGGGGAATTCGAAGCAGCCGCCCTCGCGCGGGATCCCGCGACCGGTGGCGACGTACATGCGATCGAGCCCGTACGCGGAGCCGTCCGGGTACGCGGCGAAGCTCTGATCTTCGTTGCCGGCGACCAGCGGCCGGCCCACGAACGCGCGCGGCCGCGGGATCCCGAGCGCGTGCAGGAGGGTCGGGCCGACGTCGACGTGACCACCGACCTGATTCATGGTGCCGCGAGCGGGCCGGGTGGTCGGAGGGATCCGCACGAACAACGGCACCCGCTCGAGCCGCGCGAACGCGGCCGGCTCCCAGTCGCCGAGGCCGGCGAGCGTGAGCACCTCGGGGTACTGCGAGAGCTCGAAGCGGGCGTCGTGATCGCCGTAGAGCGCGACGATCGTGTGCTCGAGCAGGCCGGCGTCGTCGAGCCGGTCGAGCAGCTCGGCCAGCGAGCGATCGAAGTAGTGCATCGCCTCGAGATAGTTGCCCACGCGCGTGCCCTCGAGCCCGCCGAGCTCGAGCCGCGCGAGGTTGCGGGGGAACTCGTCGTAGGGGTGGTGGAGCGAGAGCGTGATCAGAAACGCGAACCACGGCTCGGGCAGCGCCTGCAGCTCGGGCAGCATCCGCTCGAAGAACAGGCCGTCGGCGAGGCCCCAACCAACGTGCTGTCCGTCGCCGAGCTCGCGCTCGAACAGCGAGCGCGCAAAGCCGTAGCGCGGGTGCAGGACCGCACGGTTCCAGAAGCCGCGCTTGTACGGGTGAGCCGAGAGCGTGGCGTAACCGTGATCGGCGAGCGTGTGCGCGAGCGTGTAGAACGAATTGTCGGCGCGCAGGAAGCAGATCGCACCTTCGCCGAGCGGGTGCTGCGAATTGAGCACGGCATACTCGGCGTCGGAGGTCTTGCCCTGGTTGGTCTGATCGATGAGGTAGGGGTACCAGTCGGCCTGCTCGCGCATGCGGTTGAGCAGCGGCGTGATCTCCTGGCCCTCGACCTCGAGGCCGATCACCCAGGTCTGCAGCGCCTCGACTTGGATCAGTAGAACGTTGTGGCCGGTCGCGCTGCCGGCGGGCTCGCTCGCTCGCGCGAGCGCAGCATCGACCGACTCGGCGTGGGCGCTGAACCACGCATGAATGCGCTCGCGCTCGGCCGGGCTCGGGTTGCCTCGCCGGCCACGCTCGCGCACGGTCCGGGCGAGGTCGAACAGGTGCGCGTTGAGGTAGCCGAAGCGGCCGACCATCGCCTGCTCGGAGAACACCCGCGTGCCCAGCTCGCCGAACAGCGCGTCGCCGAGGCGGACGATCGCAGGGCTCGCGAGCGTGAGGCACAGCCCGCAGGCGATCAGTCGCGGACGCACGATCGGCCACGCGCGTCGGGGCTCGCGAGTCGGTGCGGGCGGTCGAGTCGACGGCCAGATCGCGGCCGCGATCAGCCCGGCGATCGGCACGACGGCGAGCCAGGCCCACACGCGCTCGAGCTCCGCCACCGCGCTGTCGCCCACCTCGCCGAGGTGATGCGAGGCCGTCAACGCGACGACCGGCACGATGCTGCCGAAGTAGTGCATGTAGACGAGATCGGCGAGCGCGAGCAGGGCGAGGCCGGCGACGAGACCGACCGAGAGCCACGCGCGCACTCGATGGCGCGCGAGCGCGAGGCCGGCGACGAGGATCCATACGCCCGACGCAGCCACCCAGGCGGCGCCCGACCACGGCTCGATCGCCGAGAATTCGTGAAACGCCGCGATCCCGCTCCACATCGCCAGCGCCGCCCACACGAGCGGGAGCTGCTCGATCACCGCGAGCGCGCGAGGGCTGCTCGGCGCACGCAAGCGCAGCGCGATCGCTCCGAGCACCGTCGCGAGCCCGAGCACCAACGCGACGATCACCGCCCGCCAGCGCGCGCGCACGGTCGAGAGCGCGTTGGCTTCCCACGCTCGCCCGGCACCGATCTGCGCGGGCGCGCCGAACCAGCGCTCGTGCTCGCGGACCAGCTCCCACTGCAGGCGGTAGTGCCCCGGCTCCGACGGTCCGCGCAGGGTCGCCTCGACGATCACGCGCGCACCCGGCTCGACCGGCGTCGAAAAGCTCGTGCGCTGACCGTCGAACTCGACCACCTCGCCGGCGAGATCGATCCAGTGATACGCGAGGTGATCGCCGGTCGCCTCCGACCAGGCTTCGGTGCCGAGGTTTTGCAGCTCGAGCTCGACCTTGGTCGTGCGATTGACCCACACGCGCGAGACCGGCTCGGCCCGCAGCAAGCCCCACGAGAGCCGCGATCCCACGACCTCGACCCGGCGCGTGGCCAGCTCGGGCTGCTCGTACCAGCGCTCGCCCTCGCGGACCAAGCCCCAGATCAGCTCGTACTCGCCGGGTCGCGCGGGCGCCCGCACGCTCGCCTCGAGCTCGACGATCTCGCCGGGATCGACGTCGTCCGGCAACGCGGTGCGGGGGCCGTCGCTGAGCTCACCGGTCGCGAGCGATCGCCAGCGGTAGCCCAGGCGATCGCTGTCGGGCCACGGCTCTTCACCCACGTTCTGCACGGTCACCGACACGCGCAGCTCGGGATCGTCGATCGCCATGCGGGTGGGCGTCGCGTCGGCGAGCAGCGCCCACGCGAGCGGATCGGGCTCGACGATCGTGCACTCGAGCTCCATCTCGTTGGTGCTCGACCCGAACCAGCGCACCCGCTCGCGCAGCGGCTCGAGCTGCAGGCACATGCGGCGCGGCCCGGGCCCGCGGTGGCTCGGCGCGACCACGTCGACCTCGAGCTCGAGCTCGGCGCCCGGCTCGACGCGCTCGGGCAAGCGCGTGCGTCGACCGTCGCGGACCCACAGCTCGCCTTCGTCGGACCACCAGTGATAGGCGAACGCGTCGCCGCGCGCGGGATCCCACGGCACCGCGCCGCTGTTGCGCACGCGCGCGGGCACGCGCAGGCGCTCGTCGACGGCGATGCGCTCGGGCAACGCGTACGACTCCGCCGCCCAGCCGAGCGCGCCGACCTGGACCTCGACCGCGTGCATGATCGGCCCGCCGCGCGGCGGCGGAAACCACGTCACGCCCTCGCGCACCAGCGCCCACTCGAGCTGGTAGCGGCCGGGCTCGTCGGGCGGGCGCAGGCGAGCCTGCAGCTCGATCGCCTCGCCGGGCGCGACGACCTCGACGATCGGCGTGCGCAGGCCGTCGCGGATCAGCAGCTCGCCCGACTCGCTGCGCCAGTGATACGACAGCCGATCGGCAAAGCCCGGCAGCCACGGGTGGTTGCCGAGGTTGCGGATCGTGATCGGCACCTCGACCTCGGTCCCGACCCACAGCTGCGTGGGCGTGTCCTCGGCCTCGAGCGCCCAGGCGAGCAGCGAGGCCTGGGCGTCACGAGCAGGCCCGAGCAGCACCGCGACCATCAACGCGAGCAAGCCCGCGAGCGCCAGCGAACGCTCACGAGCTTTTTGGATCGCGCTTGCCCTCATCGCTCGCTTCGGCGTCCGCCGGCACGCGTGGCCCATCGGAGACCGTGACGATCTCGTCCGGCGCGGTCGCCCGCAGCTCGTGCGGCTCGGTGGCGCGGAGCGACGCGATCAGCTCCGGCGTCCCGCTCCGCTCGACCGGCTCGGCCGTGACCCCGACCCGCGCGGGCACGTGCTCGGGCAGCCGCGGATCCTCGCCGACGTCGAGCAGCGACGGGTTGAACAGCAGCCACGAGCTCATCGCCGCGACTACGACCGCCAGCTGCGCGCCGATGAACATGTTGTACATGAACGGATCGTTGTCATTGAGCTTGAAGTAGATGAAGTCGAGGGCGGTCGCGCAGAACAGCATCGCGCCCATGATCAGCATGTAGCGATTCTGCAGCGGCTTGCGATCGATCAAGAACAGCAGCGCGACCACGCCATAGTAGTAGCGGGTCGCGATCGCGAGCAGGAAGAACCCGAACACCCCGAACATCACCCCGAAGCTGACCGTGTCGAGCCGCCGCACCGCCAGCAGCAGCGGCGCGAACAAGACCGCGACCGCCAGCCAGTAGTAGTTCTCGCGCTGCTCGAACAGCTCCTGCTTCACGTTGTAGTTGCTCGACGTCAGCTTGCCGTCGGCCATGAACAGGTGCTTGAAGCCGACCCGGAACGCGGCCGACTTCGAGTTGTGGACCTTCATGTCCTCCCACCAGTACACCCAGTTCTCGAACCCGCCGTGCATGCCGACCAGGCTGATCAGGAAGAACAGCACGATCAGCCCGCCGAACCAGCCGACGAAGCGCCAGTGCTCGGGTCGGATCTTGCGCTCGTAGAGCACATCGATCGCGATCTTGGCCCCGACCCCGACCGCGAAGATCGCCGGGAACACGCGGACCATCGTCGCCCAGGCGAACATCGCCCCGGCCAGCCCCCACTTGTCCTTCTTCAGCGCCGCGAAGCCGATCATCAGGGCCGCGACGTAGTCGAAGCGCAGGATCGATCCGCCCATGTGCACGAAGCGGTTGGGGAAGAACACGCAGAAGAAGATCGCCATGATCGCCGCCTGCCGGGCGCCGAACGCCCAACCGACCACGCCAAAGGCGATCAGCATCAAGATCGGATCGATCATCGCGAGCTTCTTGAGCCCGGGGATGCTGACCTCGACCGAGTTGACGAGCGGCTTGACGACCGTCGAGTAGAACGGCGTGCCGTTGAAGCCCTTGTCCTTGAACAGGATCTTCCAGTCGTTCTTGTTCGACCAGGTCCCGAACTCGTTGAGGTCGTGCTTGAACTCCTCGAGCCGCTCGGGGGTGAAGCGCTCCTTGCAGTCGTTGCCGGCGATGTGCTCCATCTTCGGCACGAACTTGCGGGTATGGAGGTCGCGGATCTCCTCGGTCGTGCGGAAGTGGTGCGGGCCCTCGCGATCGATCGCGTACGAGCACTTGTAGAGATCGAAGTAGCCGAGCTCGGGGTGGTACTTGACGCCGATCACCGTGTGGAACGCGTCCCAGCGGTGCACGTAGACCTCGGTGTTGCGGGTCCCGTAGAAGTAATTGACCGAGGCCAGCAACGCGATGAACACCAGCGCGGCGGTGATCAAGCGCTCGGCCCACGTGCGGGTCTTCTCCTCGTTGATCTTGTCGTCGAGCTTCGGTGCGAACTTCTCGAGCAGCTTGGAATTGCGGAGCACCCGCCAGGCCAGGAACACCAGCATCACGGCCAAGAGCCACAGCGCGATGTCGATCTGGTTCTCGTAGTGGTGCTCCCGCTCGGCGTACTTGCCGAACAGCTTGTCGAGCAGGTTGGGGTCCTTCGGTGAAAGCCAAGCGAGCGCGAGCAGGCCCTGCATGCCGGCGACCATGCCATAGACCCCCACCCCCTGCTAACTTGTCCGCGTGACCCCGGAGGTCGTCGTCATTGGCGCAGGACCCAACGGCCTCGCGGGCGCGTGCGTGCTCGCTCGCGCGGGGCTCTCGGTACTGGTGCTCGAGGCTCACCCGGATCGACCCGGCGGCGCGCTGGCTTCGGAGCAGGCGACCGAGCCCGGCTTCGTCCATGACGTCGGCGCGGCGTTCTTCCCGTTCGCGCAGGCGAGCCCCGCGTTTCGGGATCTGGCGCTCGGCGACCACGGGCTGCGCTGGACCTTCGCGCCGATCGACAGCGCTCACCCTGCCCCCGACGGATCGATCGCCGCGCTCGCTCGCGATCTCGATCGGCTCGAGCAGAATTTCGGCACGCTCGAGGACGGCGCCCGCATGCGCAAGGTCTGCGAGTGGCACCGTCGGGTCGAGCCCAAGCTGATCCCGGCGATGCTCGAGACCTTCCCGGCGATCCGACCGGCGCTGGGGCTGCTGCCCTTCGCGATCTTCCGCCTCGCCGCCACCTTCATGCGCAGCGGCGGCGGTCTGTCCGAGTCATGGTTTCGCTCCGAGCCTGCGCGGCGAGTGATCCCCGGGCTCGCGCTGCACACCGACGTCGGCCCCGACGACACCTTCGGCGCGGGGATCGGCTACATGCTCGCGGTCATGGCCACGACCGGTGGCTACGGCGTGCCCGAGGGCGGCGCGGGGGCGATCACGGCCGCGATGGTGCGGCTGCTCGAGCAGCACGGCGGTCGGGTACGCGTCGGCGCGCGCGTGCGATCGATCGTCGTGCGTGACAACCGGGCCGAGGCGGTCGTGCTCGAGGACGGCGAGGAGATCCGCGCGAGCAAGGCGATCCTGAGCGACACCTCGGCGCCTGCGTTGCTCGGGCAGCTGGTCGATCAAAAGCACCTGCCCGGACGGATCGTGCGCAAGATGGACGGCTTCCCGATCGGCTGGGGCACCTTCAAGGTCGACTGGGCGCTCGACGGGCCGGTGCCGTGGGCGACCGAGCTCTCGCGCGAGGCCGCGGTCGTGCATGCGGGCGACAGCCTCGACGATCTGCGGCGCTTCACTCGGGAGGTCCGCGGCGGGGCGCTGCCGAGCAATCCCTACTTGGTGATCGGGCAGCAGTCGCTCACCGATCCCACGCGCGCGCCCGCAGGCAAGCACACGCTGTGGGCGTACTCTCGCGTGCCCAACCGTGCGCCTGGGGGTGACTGGGCGGCGGAGAAGGAGCGCTTTGCCGACGCGATCGATCAGCGGATCGAAGCGCTCGCGCCGGGCTTTCGCAAGTTGATCCGCGCGCGCCGGGCCGTGTCGCCGGCCGATCTCGAGCGCATGGACGCGAACTTGATCGGCGGTGATCTGGGCGGCGGATCGAATGCTTGGTATCGGCAGTTGGTGTTTCGGCCGGTGTTTCCGTACTTTCGCTATCGCATGCCCGTGCGGGGGCTCTACCTGGGGTCGAGCTATGCGCATCCCGGCGCGGGCGTGCACGGGATGTGTGGCTACAACGCGGCGAAGATGATCTTGCGGGATCTCTGATCACGCGAGCACGCCCGCGTAGATGCTCGCGAGCGGCAGCTGGATGCCGAGCGTCGCGATCTCCACGCTCCCGTGCGCATGCGGGCGCAGCAGCCACGAGGTTGCGTTCGCGCCTCGGATGAACTGGTCGACGCGCATGCGATCCTGGGCGACGACGATGTACTCGGTCACCGAGGGGATCGCCTGATAGGCCTCGAACTTCTGCCCGCGGTCGAACGCCTCGGTCGAATCCGAGAGCACCTCGATGATGATCCGAGGGTTGAGCAACGTGTCGGCGCGGCCATCTTCGAGCTCGGGGGGGCCGCACACGACCGTCACGTCCGGATAGAGGTATCGCTGCTGCCCCGGCACGCGGACACGCTGGTCCGACGGGAGCGCCTCGCACTCGCTGCCTGCGAGCGCCTGCGTCAGCGCGACGAGCAGGTTTCGGACCAACCGGTTGTGAGCCAGACTCGCGCCGGCCATCGCGTAGGCGATGCCGTCCCAGAACTCGTGCTTGACCTCGGCGGCGCGGTCCATCGCCAGGTACTCCTCTGCGGTCATGGGGAGCCGCAAGGCTGGGTCAGCGGGCATACAGCGAACATAGCCCGGATCGACGGCGCATTCGACCGCGCGAGCGCAACGCCGCCGGCGATCCGCTGCGCTCCGGTTCAACTCGCAAACTGGGCCGCCAGCGCGCGCCGCTGGAGCTTGCCGCTGGTGGTCTTCGGCAGCGTGGCCGGAGCGACGATCGCAACCTCGTCGACCTCGAAGCCGACGCTCTGCAGGTAGGTTCGCAGCTCGCGAGCGAGCTTGGGTTGCTCGGCCGCAGCGAGCTTGGATTCGGCGACGACGATCATGCGCTCGGTGCTGCGGGCCTGGTCGTAGACCCCGAACGCGGCCACGCAGCCGTGGCGGACGCCATCGACTCGCGCCGCCGCGTCTTCGACGACGGTCGGCAAGATGCTCCGACCGCCCTTGATGATCAGCTCCTTCTTGCGGCCCGTGACGAACAGCTGCCCCGCGTCGAGAAAGCCGAGGTCGCCGGTCAGCAGCCAGCCGTCGACGAACGCGGCGGCGGTCGCCTGGGGATCCTCGAAGTAGCCGGCCATGCCGGTCTCGCTGCGGACCAGGATCTCGCCCACGTGCCGATCGGGCAGCGGCTCGCCGCGATCGTCCACGACCTTCACCTCGCTCCTCGGCAGCGCCGCGCCCACGCCGACGAGCTCGAGGGCCTCGCGATCCTCGTCCGACGTGGCTCGTGCCACGCGCTCACGCTCGAGCGCGCGGCGATCGAGTCGAAGCACGCGCGTCGGCGACAGCGGCTTGGGGAAGCTGACCGCCACCGTGGCCTCGGCGAGACCATAGACCGGAAAGAACGCCTTGGCTCGAAAACCACAGGGTGCCAGCGCGTCGGCAAACTGGCGCAGCAACGCTGCAGGTACCGGCTCGGCGCCGATCATCGCGCAGCGCAGGCGGCTCAGATCCAGACCGTCTCGTGCTGCGCGTCCGGCTAGGCGCTGGACGATCGCATAGGCCGACGGTGGCCCGACCGTGTGCGTGGCATCGACCTCCGAGAGCGCGCGCAGCCACAGATACGGATCACCGCGAAAGTGCAGCGGCGAGCACAGGTGCATGACGAAGGCGTTGAACAGCGGATAGAGGAGCCCGCCGATCATGCCCATGTCGTGATGCAGCGGTAGCCACGTCACGCCGCTGTCGGTGCGCGTGGCCGGGAGCGCCTCGCTGATCGAACGCAGGTGCAGGAGCAGGCGATCGTGCGGGATCACGACCCCGCGCGGGCGCCCAGTGCTGCCGCTGGTCAGCTGCACCAACGCGGGCGCTCGTGCCTCCTCGACGCCTGGCAGCTCGCCCGGCAGCGGCAGCCCGCTTTCGTGCCCAGCTCGCTCGAGCGCCGCGATCGTGGTGACCCCTATCCTGTTTTCCTTGCCCGCCAGCGTCGCGAACGAGGCCTCGGTCACCAACACGTTCGCATGCAGGCGCGCGGCCGTGGACTGCAGCTCGGTGATGAAGGCGGCCGGATCCGAGAGCCGGTAGGGCAACCCGACCTGCGTGGGCGCGGCCCCGGCCAGCCACGCGCCCCATTGTCCGAGGATCGCGGCTTCGATCTCGGTCAGCAGGAACAACACACCCTGCCCCGGCTCGACGCCGCTCGCCGCCAGGCCCCGCGCGACGGCAGAGGCGCGCGCCCACAACGAAGCCCAGCTGCGCGCGACGAAGCGCTCGCCGTCCCACACGGCGTAGGCGGTCTCGTCACCGAACGCTTCGACGCGAGCTCGCAAGAGCGCGCCCATGCTGCGGTGGTGCTCGCCGAGGTTCACGGCGTCGCCCCTGGTTGAGCGGGCACCTGCAGACAGCGAGCGGCCCCGCGGGTGGCGAGGATCATGTACTCGAGGGCCGTGCGGCGGGCGAACGAGGCCTGGGCCACGCTCATGTAGGTCTGCAGCAGTCGCGCGAAGCCGGGCGCGATCGCGTCGATCTGCGCACGGTGGCTGCGGACGTTGTCGATCCAGCGGCCGAGCGTCATCGCATAGGAGCTGGTCAGGTCGTGCGTGCGGACGATGTCGAGGCCGGCCTGCTCCATCAATGCCAGCTCCTCGTACAGATGCAGCAGGCGGCAGTAGCCGAGCGCCTGCACGAAAATGTACTGCGTGGCCTCGCTGTGCGTGTCGCCGCGCTGCTGGGCCGGGAAGTAGCAGTCGGAGATCAGCATCCGCCCACCTTCGGCCAGCGCCGCTGCGACCTTCTGGTGGATCGCCTCGCGGTTGTGCATGTGCACGATGCTGCCGCTGAAGATCACCACGTCGAACGAGTTCGGCTCCCAGCGCTGATCCTCCACGTGCCCGACGTCGATGCGCACGCGATCGGCCACGCCGAGCCGCTCGGCCCGGCGCAGCGCCTCGGCTCGCTGGTTCTCGCTGAGCGTGAGCCCGTGAAAGCGGCCCTGCGTGTGCTCGGCCAGGTAGAGCAGGATGCTGCCCCAGCCGCAGCCGACGTCCAGCACCCGCTCGCCCGGAGCGATCGCCAGCCAGTCGCGGACCAGCTCCATCTTGTGGTTCTGCGCGGTGTCGAGATCCTCGCCAGCATGCTCGAAGATCCCCGTCGAGTAGGCGAGCCGACTGTCGAGCACCATCGAGAAGATCTCCGGATCGTGCTGGTAGTGCTCGGCGACCACCTGGCGCTCGTGCTCGCGCTGCTCGCTGGCGCTGCGCTCGAGCGCGGCTCGTTCGGCTCGGGTTCGGGCTCGTGCGTTCATGACGGCGTTCATGACAACACCCCGGTCTGCACCTTGGCTTCGACGAAGCGAACCACGTCCGCGAGCGTGACCAGCTCGGGTACGTTGGCGAAGTCGATCAAGCGCACGCCGAGCTGCTCCTCGAGCGCGACGTTGATCTCGATCATCGCCAGCGAGTCGAGACCGAGCTCGTGGGCGAGCTCGGTCTCGGGCTTCAGCGAGTCGCGAGGCCGCCGCGCCTGCGCGGCGATGACATCTCGAACTAAGGTGAACGACGTGTGCGGTTTCATCGGGCTCTCGTGCTGCCGGTTCGACGAGCCCGGCCGCGCCGCGATCCCTGAAACTTTTTCTAAAAAGCACGGGTGGATTCGCGCGCGGACGCCAACCAGCCTTCAACCGCACTCGCAACGGCATGCGGCTGCTCGCGTGGCACGAGGTGGCCCGCATCGGCGAGGGTCCGCGTGTGCACGGAAGTCTGCATCGCGAGCTGCTCGAGATCGGCAGGTGGAACCAGTGGATCCTGCTCGCCGCGCAGCACCAGCGTCGGCACGCGGCTGCGTGCGAGCGCGTCGACGACCGCGAACTCCTGGACCGCCTCGGCGAGCCCAGCCAGCAGCGATGCTCGCCAGCTGTCCGCCTCGGCGATCCAGGCCGCGAGGTCTTCCGGTCGCTCGGCCCGGTGCCGCGGTCCGAACATCTGCGCGGCCAACCCTTCGAGCAGCGGCTCGCGACCGATCCGCGCGGCCATCTCGAGGATCCGCTGCTGCCGTCGTCGCTCGTCGAGCGAGGGCGCTTGCGCACGCACGGATGCGAGCACCAGCGCCTCGAGCCGCGCGTCACCGCGTTCGGCGATCCTCGCCGCGATCAGTCCGCCCAAGCTCAGACCGCCGAGCACGTACGAGCCGAGCGCTGCAAACTGCTCGGTGACGGCCTCGGCGAGCGAGTCGAGCGTCGGCCGATCACCGCGCACGAGCTGGTCGAGGCGGCCGACGAGATGGACATCGCGGACCTCCGCCAGCTGCATCGCACACGCGAGCCAGACCTGCTCGGAGCACAGGATCGCGGGCAGCAGCACCAACGGCGGATGCGAGCACGCGCGCGCACGGATCACTCGATGGTTGGGCGTGCTGGCATTGTGCCGTAGACATGAGCCATGCAGTAGAGCTCGACCGCAACTCGGTGCGCAAACGTGCTTCAATGGTCTCGTGCAGCGACTGCGCCGACTCGCCCCGGGACTGATCGGCCTGGCCCTCGCCGGGGTGGTCGTGTGGCGCGGCGGCACCGTGCTCGAGCGCGAGGCCGAGAGCCACGAGGCGTTTTCGGTCCGCGTGACGGCACCCGCGTCGGTGCTCGACGCGAGCGGCCCGGCCGAGGCGCTGCAGTGGCGGGCCCTCGTCACGCCGATCGAGGAGCGCGAGCGGATCGAGCTGCGCCTCGATGGTGCGCCGATCGAGTTTCGTGGGGACGCGGACGCGGGCGAGCTGTTGCTGCCGCTCGATGCACTCCGCGAGCAACCCGGGTGGCACTTCATCGAGGTCGGGCTCGAGCGCCGCGGAGGTCGGAGCGAGCGCGTGGTCGATCCCGTACTGATCGGTGAATTCGCGTCGGCCGAGCTCGAGCCCAAGAAAGCTTGTGGGGTGGTGTTGACCGTCTCGCCGGCGCTGATCGACGCCCTGCTGGTGCCGCTGCTCGAGCGCGAGCTGCTGCCGCTCCTGCAGGAGAACGAGCACATGGGCCCGGACACGACCATCCACGAGGCCAAGCTCGAGCTGCGCGACGATGGGATCAACTTCGAGGTCGAGCTGCGCGGCGTCAACACGCTCGGGATCGCGGGCGCGATCATCCTGCGGATCGTCGACGATCGAAAGCTCGAGGCCGAGCTGGCGATCCTGACCGAGGTCGATTTTCGCGGGAAGATCCGCAACCAAGCCCGCGGCGTCGGAGCGGGCGCTGGCGGGCTGATCGGCGGGCTGATCACCGGCCCGCTCGCCCCCGTCGGTGCTGCGGCTGGGTACTTTGCCGCCGACGTGGTCGTGACCAAGAAGGCGCGCGAGCTGGTCCGCGAGCAGATCGAGAGCGGGCTCGAGATGATCGAGGGCATCGATCTGCTGCCGACCCACATCGAGCTGATCGCCGAGCGCCCGCGCTCGCGCGTGGCGATCGGCTTTTGCGAGCAGACCCGCGTGCGCAAGACGGGCATCGCCGCGGGGCTGTGGGTGATCCCCGATCCGGTTGTTGAAGAGGGCGCGCAGCGGTTCGAGCTCGGCGTGTCGGGTCCGCTGCTGACGGCTGCCGAGCCGACCACCGAGCCGCTCACGCCCGACGAGCACGTGCGCGTGGAGCTGAGCATCGACGTCGTCAATGCGCTGGTGACCGAGTGGACCGCCAGCGGGCTGCTGAGCGAGCTGATCGGCGAGCAGAAGGCGATCGAGCGGGCCAACGCCGAGCTCGAGGCCTGGACGCCGCTGCGGCTCGATCG
>DATLLB010000615.1:0-3983 GCA_035538075.1 Enhygromyxa sp. | reverse complement strand
GGCCAAATCCTGGCCGTCAGCCCGCAGGGCAGAGACGGTCTCTCGACGACGCCTCCCGCCAGGCTCGCCGCAGAGATCGATCGCTCGACGCCGCCTCCCGCCAGGCTCGCCGCAGAGATCGATCGCTCTGCGGTTAGCCCCCCAACGGGGGGCACTACGTGCGCACGAAGGGCACGAACCGATCCGCTTCGCTCGCGGAGCGAGCGAACGGCCGCGAAGCGGCCGCCCGCGGCTCACACCGACACGGCCGCGGGGGGGCATAGTTCTGTCTATACTCCGCCCGTGAGCGAGGCCGAGCGAGAACGCCTGCGAGAGCGGGTCGCGTCGGGGGCGGCGACCGGCGAGGAGCGCGACCGCCTCGCGGGCATGCTGGCCCGGACGATCCGCGAGCGAGACGATCACGAGCTCGAGGCCATCGACGACTTGATCGACGAGCTGCGCACGCTGGCCGACGCGGGCTCGGATCGCAGCAGCTGCACGGATGCGTTGGCCGGGGCGCTGCTCGACGCGCAGATCCGTGCGTTCGAGCGGGCCGACGCGGTCGATGCCTGGCGTCGGCTCGACGAGATTCGTGCTCGGCTGCTGCACGGCGGCACGCCGGACCTGCTGCACGATCGACTCGCGGCTGCGCTGTACAACGCCTATCGCGGCGGCGAGCTGCTCGCGGACGAGCCGATGCGGCTGGCCGCGCTCGAGGAGCTGCGGACGCGGGCGTACTGCGATCCGTCGGCGGCCGCCTGTCGCGTGGCGCTGGCCGAGCTGCTCGCCGACGCGGTCAGCGTCGCGTCGCGCCGCGCGGATCTCGAGCGGGTCGAGCTGTACGTCGCGGAGCTCGAGCGGCTGTCCGAGCGCGACGGTGGCTTGGCGATCGCGCGCGAGCTCGGTCGGGCGCTGCGCGAGCTGGGCTCGAGCGGCGCGCGTGAGCTCGAGCAGACGCTCCAGCGCGTGCGTGTGCTGGGTGAGCGCTTCGAGCTGAGCTTCGGCGATCCGCTGCAGCTGCGCCTCGCGGAGCTGCTCACGCTCGCCCACGCGGACGCGCTGCGACGCGATCGGGATCCCGAGGCCGAGCGCATGCGCGAGCAGCTGCGGACGCTGGCCCAGCCGGACGCGACCTCGCGTCCACGTCGAGCGACGGCGTTGCTGCGCGAGCTCGGCAAGGCGCTCCACGACGCGGCCGTGCTCGCGACCGACGCGCTCGCGCTGACCGAGCTGCGCTCGCTCACCCAGCAGCAGCCCGACGACGCCGAGCTGCGTGGCCAGCTGATGAGCGCGCTGTTTCAGCTGCACCGCGGCGCGATCGAGCGCGAGGACGCGGCCACGGCCGAGCAGCTGCAGGCCGAGGCCGACGCGCTGCTGAGCGCCGACGATGCGGCGGACGAGCTCGCCGACACTGCCGAGCGTCCGCCACCTGGGCTGCTGCGGGCGGTCTCGCGGCAGGCCGATCGCGGCCGCCGTGTGCGGCTCGAGCTGCGGCTCGACTATCTTCGCATCCTGCTCGCGACGCATGCGATCGCGGGCGATCGCGGCGACTGGGCGCGCGCCGAGCTGCTGCTCGCGCGGGCCCGCGAGCTGCTCGCTCGCTCGGGCGCGCCGATCGAGATGCTCGAGGTGTTCGGTCAATTGCTGGTCAACGCCCACGTCGACGCGGGCGCGCAGACCAGCGAGCAAGCGATCGGCGAGCAACCCCTGCGCGCGCGCACGCTGCTGCTCGAGCTGCGCGAGCTCGCCCGGAAAAACCCCCACTCGGCGACGCTGCAGCTGCACCTCGCGACCGCGCTGTTCAACGCCCACGTCGAGGCCGGTCGCAGCGAGGCGAGCGCGCAGGCCGATCGCCTGCTCGACGAGCTCGATCGCCTGTACCGTAGCCACCCGGGCCTGCTGGAGGTGCGTCGGCGGCTGGCCATGGCGCTGGTCAACCATCACGGCGACTTTCTGGAGCGCGGTAATTTTACTCGCGCCTCACAGCTGCTCGAGCAGCTGCGCGAGCTGGTCCGAGCGCCGGACGCCGACAATCACCTGCGCGTGCAGCTGGCGATGGCGCTCGGCAACACGCTCGCGCGCGTCGACGATCCCGCCTGCGAGGAGGACGACGAGCGCATCGTCAGCGAGCTGCGGGTGCTGGCCTCGCGCGAGGACGCGTCGGAGACCCTGCGCGCGCTGGTCTTGGACGAGCTGTCCGACCGCTTCGCGCCGCGGCAATGAGCGCGGTGGTACGATCGCGGCGCATGCGATCGGTACGGATTGTGATCGTCTCGAGCTTGCTGCTCGCCGCTTGCGAACAAGGTGGCGGCGACGGTGATGGCCAAGACGTCGGTGACGACGAGACCGGCGGCGATTCCAACCCCGACAACGTCCACGACCAGGCCGCGCAGCACTGCGTCGACGTGATCAACATGTACCGGGCCACGATCGGGGTCGCGCCGCTGCAGCGCTGGATCGAGGCCGAGACCTGCTCGAACGACGAGGCCGCGTCCGACTCGATGACCGGCACGCCGCACGGCGCGTTCGGAGCCTGTGGAGAGTTCGCACAAAACGAGTGCCCCGGCTGGCCGGGTCCGCCCGAGCAGATGCTCGACGGCTGCCTCGAGCTGATGTGGGCCGAAGGTCCGGGCGAGCCCTTCGAGGAGCACGGCCACTACATCAACATGAGCAGCACCGCCTATTCGATGGTCGCCTGCGGTTTTCACGAGACCGAAAATGGGTCGTGGTGGTCGGTGCAGAATTTCAAGTAGAACAGGGCCGATGCCCATCGCAGACGAACCCTTGGTGCTCGACCTCGGCGAGCAGGCTCCGAAAGTGTGGCTCGAGGCGATGCCCGCGATCGTGCGCGAGACCGGCTCGGCCATGGGCACGAGCAGCCACGGCCAGCGGGTCAAGCAGGTCCCGACCTCGGCGATCAGCGACGTGATCAAGGCCGTCGCCAAGCAGCTGAAGGAGGATCTGCACAGCTCCGATCTCGAGAAGGTCAGCCTCGGCTTCGCGCTCAGCGTCGACACCAGCGGGCGCGTGCTGATCGGCGCGAGCGGGACCTTCCGGGTGCAGCTCGAGTGGCGCAAAAGCGACGACACCTGATGCTTGTCGCGTGTCGTTGACACGTGTCAGCGAGATCTGAGAAGCTATGGCGCTTGTTCCGCCCACTGGGCGAGGGTCCGCGCCATGAACCTTGCTGCTTCGCCGATCACCGCCAGCGAGCGCTTCCCCTTCACCGCGTACCCGTCCGGGTGGTTCGTGGTCGCGACCAGCGAGGAGCTGGTCGCGGGTCAGCTCTTGCAGCTGCGCTACTTCGGTCGCGAGCTGGTCGCGTTTCGTGGTGAGTCGGGCACCGCGAGCGTGCTCGATGCCTACTGCCCGCACCTCGGAGCTCACCTCGCGCACGGCGGCGTGATCGAGGGCGAGTGCGTGCGCTGTCCCTTCCACGGCTGGAAGTTCGACGGGCGAGGTGACTGCGTGGAGGTGCCGTACTCCGATCGCATCCCGCCGAAGGCCGCGCTGCGAGCCTGGCCGACGCTCGAGCAGGACGGCTTGATCTTCGTCTTCTACGGGCGGCCCGGCGAGCAGCCGTGGCCGATGGAGCCGCTCGACCCACGCGGCTACACGCCCGGCAAGATGGTGCACTGGCGCAACCTCGCCACGCATCCGCAAGAGGTGTTCGAGAACACCGTCGACATCACCCACATCGGGCCGGTCCATCGTGGTCGGCACGCGCGGCTGCTCGGCAAGCCCGAGCGCAACGGGCCGACGATGCGGGTCAACCTCGAGTTTCATGCGCCCGGCGACATCGTCGGCATGCCCGACAACCTCAACGACGTGCACCTCGAGGTCACGCTGCGCGGGCTCGGTGCGGTGATCGTGCACACCCACGTGCGCAACGTCGACGTGCGGGCGCGACAGCGGCTGTACGCGACGCCGGTCGACGAGTGCCACATCGACATCCGCGGGATCGTGCACGTGGTCGCAACCGACGATCCGGTGTTCACCGAGGA
>DATLLB010000614.1:0-31189 GCA_035538075.1 Enhygromyxa sp. | reverse complement strand
GCCCCCAACAACGCAGCGCGCCGGTCGAGAGGATGGCACACCCGTGTGAATACTTGCTCGCTACGAGATCGACGAGCCCGCCGAGCTCGAGGTCGCCAACGCTGGCTGGGACTTCGTCGTCCCCGATGTCGGCGGTGTTGCCGTAGCCGAGCTGTCCGCCAACACCGAGACCCCAACAGCGCACGGCGTTGGTATCGAGTAACGCACACGTGTGTCGAAAACCGGTGGCCACGTCCACGACGACTCCGCCGAGATCGACCTCGCCCGCGATGACCGGCAGCTCGTTGTCACCAATGGTGGTGTGGTTGCCGTAGCCGAGCTGGCCGTCTGCGCCGCTGCCCCAGCAACGCAGCGTTCCGCCCTCCATCAACGCACACGTATGGCGGCCGCCCGCGCTGACCTTGATCGCACTCCCGCCGAGGGCGACAGGGCCCACGTTGGCGGGCAAGTTGTCGTCCGATCCACCGACGTTGCTCGTGTTGCCGTAACCGAGCCTGCCATACAGGCCAAAGCCCCAGCAGCGCACGTCGCCATTGCCGAGCAACGCACAAGCGTGGTCATGGTTCACCGTGATCTGGGTGACCGGACCTCCGAGTGCGACGTCGCCAGCGTCCGCGGGCACCGTGCTGACGCCCACGTGCCCGCCCGATGCGTATCCGAGCGCGCCGTACTGTCCCCAGCAGCGTACGGCGCCGTTATCCAGCAGCGCGCACGTTCGGTGTCCTCCGGCCTCCACTTGCACGACCAAACCGCCCACGTCGACGTCGCCGCCCGTTGACGGGACCTCGTCGTCGCCGATCGTCGCTTGATGGCCGAGGCCGAGTTGACCGTAGAAATTGTCGCCCCAACACCGCACCGCGCCCGTGTCCAACAGCGCGCACGTGTGGCTCGAGCCTGCGCTCACTGCCACGGCGGTGCCTCCCACGTCGACGTCGCCAGCGGTGGATGGATGTTCGTCATCGCCGATGGTCGCGACGTCGCCGTAACCCAGCGCTCCATAATCTCCAGAACCCCAACACCGAACCGCACCTTCGTCGAGCACGGCACAGGTGTGGTTGCCGCCCGCGGTCACGGCGTGGACGCGCTGGTGCTGACATGCGAAGCAACCGTCGTTGCTGACGTCGTTGCCGTCCTCACAGGCCTCGTTGGACTGCACGAAGCCGTCACCGCACGCCGCCAGCAGGCACGCGTTCGTGCATTCGTCCTCGTTGCTGGAGTTGCCGTCGTCGCATTGCTCGTACCCGACCCAGATCGCTCCGTCACCGCACGTGGCGAACAGACAGACGTTCGTGCACCCGTCGCTCGGGTCCATGTTGCCGTCTTCGCACTCCTCTGCGTCATCGAGGATGCCGTTGCCGCAGGTCCCGAGCGCACATTGGTTGGTGCACGAGTCGTCGTCGATGCCGTTGCCGTCGTCGCAGGCTTCGTTGGGTCCGGGATCGCCGTCGCCGCAAATGTTGTCTTCGCACGAGGCGTTGCAGTATTGACCGGGGCCGTTGTAGCGGCCGTCGTCGCATTGCTCGTCGGCCTCGACGACGCCATTACCACATTCAGGGTCTTCACCGGTGTCGGTCTCGTCGTCGGTCTCGCTCAATTCGGTGTCGGTGTCGCCGCTCGATTCGGTGTCGGTCTCGGTCTCGCTCGAGTCGGTCTCGCTCGAGTCGGTCTCGCTCGAGTCGCTCGAGCTGCCGTCATGCTCGTCCGTGATCGTGGTGGGTTGCTCTGCGCACGCGAGCGCGAGCAGGCCGAGGATAGGCGCTCGTGTGTACCTGTTCATGGCTCGAACACCTGCACGTATCCGGCCGCGGACGGCCACTCGTCATCGCCGATGATCTCGACGTTGCCGTAGCCCAGGGCCCCGTAGCCGTCCGCGCCCCAACACCTGACACCGCCGTTTTGCGTGATCACGCAGGTTCGGATATCCGAGCCGTCGATCGATTGTGCGAAGTCGCCCAATTCGACGTCGACCGCCTCCGCGGGATCGTCGACCGAGTACGCCCAATCTCCGTACCCGAGCACGCCAGCTTCGTTCGAGCCCCAGCAACGCACGGCGCCCGTGTCGAGCAGCGCGCACGTGTGCCAGTCGCCGAGCGCCATGCCCACGACCGGCTCTTCCAGGTTCACGTCGCCGACGGTCGCGGGTGTTTCGTCGTCGCCGATGTTGCCGGCGTACCACGGATAACCCAACGCGGCGTACTCGTAGCCCCAGCAGCGCAGCGCGCCGCCTTCCATGATCACACAGGTCTTGCGTTCCCCGGTGGCGACGCTGACCACCGCACCCGGACCCACGTCGACATCGCCCATGCTCGCGGGCAGCTCGTCATCGCCGATGTCGTCGTAGCTACCGTAGCCGAGCTTGCCGTCGCCGTTGTAACCCCAACAGCGCACGCCACCGCCGCTCATGACTGCGCAGGTGTGATCTTCACTGTCGACCAACACCGCCGATCCGCCGAGGCCGACATCGCCGGCGCTCGCCGGTGTCTCGTCGTCGCCGATTGTCTGCGTGTTGCCGTAGCCCAGCCCGGAGCTGCCGTAGCCCCAGCAGCGCACGGCGCCATCGTCCAGGACCACACAGGTACGCTCCTGGCCGACCCCGAGCTGTACGACCGTGCCGCCGATGTCGACGTCTCCAGCCGCGCTCGGGGGCTCGTCGTCGCCGATGTTGTCGACGTGCCCGTAGCCGAGCTGTCCGTTGTAGTTGAGACCCCAGCAGCGGACCGAGCCGCCTTCGAGCAGCGCACACGCATGACTGTGACCGGCGCTCACCGCCACTGTGAGGCCGCCGATGTCGACGTCGCCAGCGGTCCACGGCAACTCGTCATCGCCGATCGACTGCGTGTTCGCATAGCCGAGCTGGCCGTGATTCGATCGTCCCCAGCAGCGCACGGCGCCGGTGTCGAGCAGCGCACAGGTGAAGGAGCGGCCGACGCTGACCTGCAGCACTCGTTGCTCGCTGCACTGGTTGCAGCCGTCGTTGGCCAGTTGGTTATGGTCGTCGCACTCCTCGGTGTCCTGGACGATCCCGTCGCCGCAGGCCGCGAGCTCGCACGCGGTCGTGCAGGCGTCGGTGTCGAGCGGGTTGCCGTCGTCGCAGTTCTCGTGCCCGATCCAGACCAAGCCATCGCCGCAGATCGGAAACAGACACGCGGTCGTGCAGCCGTCGCCAGGCTCGTCGTTCCCGTCTTCGCACTCTTCGCCCGGATCGACGATGCCGTTGCCGCAGCTGGCGAGCACGCAGTCGTTGGGGCAGTCGTCGTCGTCGATTCGGTTACCGTCGTCGCAGCCTTCACCGGGGCCGAGATCGGCGTCACCGCAGACATTCGGCTGGCAGCTCGCGTTGCAGAGCTTGCCTGGGCCGTTCTCGAGGCCGAGATCGCAGCCTTCACCGACTTGAACCATGCCGTCGCCGCACAGCGGCAACGTGCAGAGGTTCGAGCACTCGTCCCAGTCAATGGTGTTGCCGTCGTCGCAGGTTTCGTCGTCGTCGACCAGACCGTCGCCGCAATAGGGATCTTCGCGGGTGTCGGTCTCGGTGTCGGTCTCCGACTCGGTGTCGGTGTCGGTCTCCGTCTCCGACTCGGTCTCGGTCTCGGTCCCCGACTCGCCTCTAGATTCGGACTCGGACTCGCTCTGCGTGGAGGTCTCGTCGATGGGCGTGAGCTCGTCCGAGCAGGCCAAGCCAACGACGCCGAACACGAACACAGGGAGACACGCGATGCGCACGCCCCATTGGAACTGCTGCAGCACGAAATTACAACCAAGAAATCGGCGCGAGCGCGGGCGGCCTGTTGATGGGGCCGCCCATGCCCGAGCGCGACTGATCGCATGCGATGCTCGAAGCGATCACGCCACCCAGGTCATCGACTCGCGATCCCAGCGCCGCCACTCGCCGGAGAAATCCCGGTAGAGCTCGCGCTCGCCAGCGTTCACGCGAAAGCGCTCGGTCGTGAACGCGCCCAGCAGCGCACCAATGTCCGCCCCGTAATCGCTGAGCAGATAATCCACGGGCACCTGATTGTAAGTCGCATCGAGCTTGCTGCCGTCGAGCTCGATCATCACGAACCCGTACAGATCACTGCGCGCATAACCGAGGTGCTGGTTGGTCTTCAGCGAGGCCGAGCCGAGCAGGGTGTCGAGCGCCTCGACCAGCAGCGCGGCCTCCTCGAAGCTCGCGAGCGCCGGGTTGGTCGCAACCGTGACCGCGAGGATCTCCTTGAAGCTCGAGCTGGTCACCGAGCTGGTCACCAGCTCGACCACGCGCTGCTCGGGATCGCCGGTCACGAACGGGGTCCCGGCATAGAACGCATGAATGTCGCCGGTGACGGCGATCATGTTCTCGACGGCGGCGAGCTGCCCGAGCACGGTGTCACGCCGGTTGCGATGGCCGTCCCACAGATCGAGGCTCAAGTAGTAGAGCTGGTTGAAGGGCGCGGGCGCGAGGTCGCGGACGTCGACGGCGATCTGTCCGAGCGAGAACTCGTTGCCCCACACCTTCCACGTGCGATCGGAGCCGGCCAGCGTGTCGATCAACCACGCCTCCTGCGTCTCGCCGAGCACCTCCTCGCTCGCGCCGCGGGTCTGCTCGTAGCGCAGCCGCGTCCACAGATCGTAGGGCGGCTTGTTGACCAGCAGACGGGCGCCGAAGCTGCCGTAGAAGCTCGACTTGCCCATGCTCGCGTAGGAGAGCCCGCGCGGGAGCATGGCCAGCTGATCGTCGGGGATCGGCGTGAGCGAGGTGCCGTCGGGATCGATGGTGGTGATCAGATCGTTGATGAACAGCGCGTCGAGGTTGCCGGTGATCCACACCGGGTCCAGGCCGAGATCGGTCGCCGCGGCGATCAACGCGTCGCGGATCGATCCGCCATCCAAACCATCAATGTCGACGTAGGGCCGCGCCCAGTCCGGCAGCTCGCCGAGCTCGGCCATGACCGTGGCTTCGTCGACCAGCACCGTGCCCGGGAACGCGTCCTCGCGGATCGGGTGGTCGCTCCGCCAGGTCCGCTCGTCGGTGATCGCGAGATGCAAGTGCTGACCCCAGACGAAGTCGCGGTAAATGACGATGTCGCCGGGGAACTCGGCGGCGGGGTCATATTGGAAGTTCGGATCGTCTTGATAATCGACCGGCATGTACTCGAACCACGCCTGATTCGCGGCCTTGCGGCGGGCGACGTCGGTCTCGTCGACGCGGCCGCCAAAGTAGGTTCCGGTCGCCCCGTGGCAGTCGTTGGAGAATTCGTGATCGTCCCAGGTGACGATCATCGGCGCGCGCTCGTGGACCTTCTGCAGGGCCCGATCGCCGCGATAGGTGCGATAGAGCTGGCGGTAATTATCGAGCGAGGCGGCCGCGTAGTACTCGTCGGCTTGGCCCTCGTTGAACAGGATCGCGCCATCCTTGTCGTCGAACTCGAGGATGCGGCCGGGGATCGGCGCCTGGAATTCCGGGTCGCCGGTGGTCTCGTAGATGTAGTCGCCGAGGTGCACGACAAAGTCGAACTCCTGCTCGGCGAGCGCGTGGTGGACGTTGTACCAGCGGCTGAAGTCCTGACAGGAGAGCACGGCGAAGCGCACCGCAACATCGGCGCTGGGCTCCGGCGCCGAGGCGGCCCGACCGACGCGGCTGCTCAGCCACGTGCCGTCTTTCGGGTACACGAAGCGGTAGTAGATCGGCGCGCCCGGGGTCAGATCGGTGACGCGGACCTTGACGCAGTGATCGTGCGCGGCGCTGGCGGTGATCACTACGAGCTCGCCGATCGGCTCGGCGAAGTCCGGATCGTTGGCGAGCTCGAGCTCGAGCTCGATGTCCTGATCGGCGTCGGGGTCCTCGACGCGGGTCCACAGGATCACGCTGCCGGGCCGCGGGTCGCCGGACGCGACCGACTGCGGGAAGTACTCGAAGCCGTCCACGACCTCGCGCGGCGGCTCACCGCCGGTTTCGGTGTCGGTGTCGGTCCCGCTCTCGTCGCCCGTCTCGCCTGCCGGGTCGTCGGGCCTGCAACCGGCCAGCAATCCCGCCGCCGAGACCAGCGTGGCGCGGAGAAAGTCGCGGCGGCCGAGGCCAGCGCGGGGCTGTGGAGGACGAACGCGGCGAACCATGAGCCCATGCAAGCCGACTCCGCCCACGTCCACAAGTGCGGCCGATCAGAACTGCGCGTACGGTCAGCGTCGGGCCCAGCGTCGTCACAGCGGGCACGTGGTACCCTGCGCCCTCAATGGTGCGGCGAACGACACCTGGTCGGCGTGTGGTCGTGGGCAGCGGAGAGGCGGGCGCGCGGCGAACGATCATGGCGCCATCAGCCGGTCCACGCGACGAGCTCGCGCTCGACGATCGCCCGCTCGCGATCACGCGTAGCCACGACGGCCGTCACCTGATCGTTACGCTGCCCTACGAGCTGTGGATCGTCGACGCCAAGCTGCTGACCACGCAGCGGACCATCGCGCTGACGATGGCGCGGCCCTCGGTCGTCGAGGGCTGGGAGGGCACGCTGTGGGTCGGCGGCCAGCACCTGTTTCGCGCGAGCTTGCACAACACGACCACGACCAAGATCGGCAGCAAGCTCGGCGGCTATGTCGATCACCTCGCGCTGATCCGCGACGACGTGCTGTGCGGCGTCGGCAATCAAGGCGAGCTGTTGTGGGACATCGATCGCGCTGGCGAGACGCATCGACGCAAGTCGCCCGGGCCTGCGGCGCTCGGTGTGGTTGCGACCGCGGATGGTCGCGCGGTGTTCTGCGACGGCAGCGAGACCGCGTGGGTGATCGATCCCTCGTACACCGCTGGTTACGCCCAGCTGCGCTTCGCCAACACCAGCCCGGTCTCGCTCGCGAGCGAGGGCATCGTCTGTCTCGGCCGCACCGAGGCCACGCACGGCGGCCGCGTGCTGCTCGGGGCGCGCGACGGTGCGGTGGTGTGGACTGCTCGCGATCTTCGCCTCGCGGGCGAGCGCATCCCTGCGGGCGCGGGCAAGCGCGAGCTGACGCCGCTCGGCCTCGCGGGTGACGAGCGCTGGATCTACGTGCTGCGCAGCCGCGGCGTGCTGCAGCGCTTCTTGGTCGCGCAGCCGCACCCGCCCAAGCCCGACAAGGGCAAGAAGAGCAAGCACGGCAAGCCGATCCCGCAGGGCAAGCAAGACGAGCCCGAGCCGCCGCCGCTGCCCGACGCGCAGGAGGTGCGGCTCGACAAGCTCGCTGACTGCATGTGCCTGCTGGTCGAGGATGATCGGCGCACGCTCGTGTTCGGTGGCTCGCGGGCGGATGGTCAGCTCGGGCGCCTGTGGATGGTCGAGGTCGAGTCGCTCGAGTGGCACGACTTGGCGCTCGGGGCTCGCACGCTCGCTGAGCCGCCGCCGCCTCCGGATCCCAACGCCGAGCCGCCGGCTCCGCAGCGGCCGAGCTTCATCGCGACCAAGAACAAGCTCAGCGGCGTGAAGCTGCGCGACGTCTCGGTCGACGACATCGTCAGCGGCAAGACGGAGCACTGGCTGACGACCGGGACCGGCAGCTTGCTCGATCGCCCGGTGCAGTCGCTGCCGCGTGCCGACATCCTGCCTGGTGACGCGCTGCTGCTGCCGGCAATGGTGCGCTTCGCCGAAGGCACCGCTCGGCCTGCGCTGGTCGTGTGGCCGGGCGTGGTCGAGGATCACGTCGGGCCTGCGCCGGAGCTCTCGATGCTCGTGTGGGGCGATGAGCCGCGCGCGTGGATGGCCCTCGAGACCCCGGAGATCCGCGAGCAGAAGTGGTCGCGCACGGACGTGTTCCCGCTGCGGGTCGCGCTCGCGAGCGTGCCCGAGGGGCTGCCGGGGAAGCGGGTGAAGATCGATCCCAAGTGGATCGATCGGGAGCACTTCGAGGCGCTCGCCAAGGAGTGCAAGAAGCTGCTCAAGGTGCTCTGGTAGCGCTCGCTCAGTCTTCGTCGAGCACCGCGACCGCATCGCCCAGCGCGGCGACGAGGTGCTCGGCCTGCTCGGCAGTCAGTGCGTGACAGACGTAGCCGGAGCTGAGGCCCAAGGCGACGAAGTAGCGATCGTCGTACTTGCCGTCCTTGCTGAAGCGCACGGAGATTCCGCCGACATGCCCGAGCTCGATCACCTTGGCGGGCATCCGCTCGTAGAGTCCGCCTCCGAGGTGCTTGTCGAGAAATTTCCCGGTTCGAAAGGTTTCGGCCATGAACGCCGCCCAATCGCGGAGAATCGTCGGCGACTCGACCTTGGAGCCGAAGCCGAACAAGCCGAAGTCGACCTGCAGTCGGTACTCGTCGTCGTCGTCGGACTTGTACGACAGGTCGAACAGATCGATGTGCACATCGCCCCTTCGTCCATACGCATCGCCCACCACCGCATGGTACATCCGCGCGGCTCCTTTGGCGCCTTTGCGTGCCCCAAAATTACGGGGTACTCCCGCGCGCGTGGACGACACCCCGCGCAGCACCGTGGTCCGCGAGGAGCAGCACGACGCGACGCTCGCCGCGGTCGTGCGCGAGCTCTACGAGGGCATCTCGTGGTCGAAGGCGCGCGAGCTCGTGAGCGCGGGCAAGGTCAAGCTCGGCGGCGAGCTGTGCTTCGATCCGGCGACCCGAGTCCGCGTAGGCACCAAGATTGCTGTCGAGCCCACGGCCCAGCGACGCAGGGTGCCCTCGCTCGAGGCCGAGGCGCTGGTCCACGTCGATGACGAGGTCGTGGTCGTGCGCAAGCCGGCCGGGCTCATGACGGTCCCGTTCGACGGCGAGGACGAGCGCGACACGCTGATCGAGCGGACCCGGCTCGCGCTGATGAAGCGCCCGCGCTCGACCGAGCCCCGCAAGCAGGCTGGCAAGCGCCGCGAGTTCGAGCACCTCGGGGTCGTGCAGCGGCTCGACAAGGACACCAGCGGCCTGCTCGTGTTTGCTCGCACTCGCGCCGGTCGCAAGGCGCTCGCCAACCAGTTTCGTGCGCACACGATCGAGCGCCGCTACATCGCGCTGGTCTGGGGGCGGGCCGAGGCGGCGGTCTACGACACCTTCCTGGTGCCCGATCGCGGCGACGGTCGGCGTGGATCGTGGCGCGGCCCCAACCCGCCGAGCGCGGCGAAGCGGGCGATCACCAAGGTTCGCGTCGAGCAGCGCCTGCCGGGGCCGTGGGGCGAGGTCACGTTGATCTCGTGTCGGATCGAGACGGGTCGCCAGCATCAGATCCGCATCCACTTGTCCGAGGCCGGCCACCCGCTGCTCGGCGAGCGGGTCTACGATCGCCAGCATGAGAGCCGGCCGATGAAACCCGAGCGCACGATGCTGCACGCGGCCAGCCTCGGGTTTCGCCACCCGACGAACGACAAGCCGCTGCGCTTCGAGGAGCCGCCGCCGGCCGACTTTCGAGCGCTGCTCGATCAGCTCGGCAAGCCGAAGTAGCACAATTGAAAAGGCCGCCCTCGTGCGAGAGCGGCCTTTCTTCTGCGTCGACGAGCAACCCGACTATCAAGAAAGCGGCGCTTTCATGCGTCGCGGGTGCTGGAAGGAACCAACGACCCGTGAGGGTCGGGCAGGAGGTGGGGGGTCCCCGACGTGGTTCGCCACGGGACCGGCTACGGTCCCGCCATCAAAACCAGAGAGTTCTCCGTGCGCCAGCATGGAGAACTCAGCTGTTCGCGGCAAGCTCGACCGCGGTCGCGTGTAGGAAGAACTCCTTGCGCGGCCCGTCGCCGGCGAGCGTGTCGTCGCCGTCCTGCTTGAGGTGGGCGACGTTGGCCTCGCTCAGCTCCTTGGCCTCGAGCGTGCCCTCGACGGTCGCGGACTTGCCCTTGCCGTCCATCGGGATCGCGAACGCGTGATCCTTGACCAGCACGCGCGCCTGCACGTCGCCGTCCTTGATCACCATCCAGCAGCCCTTCTTCTGGCACACGGCCTCGACGGTGCCGCTGACCTTCACAGCCTCGCTCGGGACGTTGCCGCTGGCGAGCACGGCGGCGAGCGGCTGGGCGTCGGCGATCGCGAACGCGGGGCCGAAGTGGCCGGTCGACTCGGTCGGCATCCCGCCGCCGCCGTGGTCGCAGCTCTCGCCCTCGGCGTGCTTCTCCTCGTGGATGCAGCCGGACTCGGGATCGGCGGTGTTGGCCGAGACCTCTTCGGTCTTCTTGGCGTCGGCTTTCTCGCCGGCCTTTTCTTCCTTCTTGTCTTCGGCCTTCTTGCCCTCGTCTTTCTTGTCGCAAGCGGACAACGAGGTGAGCGCGAGGGCGATGGAGAGCATCACGGGCAACGAACGCATGGCCGGCAGTGTGCCACGACCGCGGGGGTGGTCAATCCTGCGACCGCGCGCGGCGGTCGTCGCCCACTGGGGAAAAGCTCACGCTCGGCGCTCGGATCGAGCCATTTTGTGCGCAACGAAAATAGGTTTCATCTTCGCATGGCCGAGACGCCCGAGCTCCAAGCCGTCCGCCTCGGCGCCCTCGAGCTGTGGCCGCCCGTCGTGCTCGCGCCGATGGCTGGTGTCACCGACTACCCATTTCGCGCGCTGTGTCGCCGTTTCGCGCGCCAGGGGCTCGCTCGCGTCGCTCGTCCGCGCGGCAACACGCCGGGGCTGTTCGTGAGCGAGATGATCACCGCGCGACCGCTGGTCGAGGGTGATCGCAAGACCGCGCGTCTGGCCAGCTTCGGGCCCGACGAGAGCCCGCGAAGTTTGCAGCTCTACGGCGTCGATCCGCATCACGTCGGCGAGGCGGTCAAGCGCCTGGTCGGCGAGGGCAGGGTCGATCACATCGACATGAACTTCGGTTGCCCGGTGCCGAAGATCACCCGTCGCGGCGGCGGCTCGGCGATCCCGGCCAAGCCCAAGCTGCTCGCGGCGATCGTCCGCGCCGCGGTTGCGAGCGCGGGCTCGGTCCCGGTCACGATCAAGTTTCGCAAGGGCCTCGACGATCGCCTGCTCACCTACCGCGACGCCGGCCGCATCGGTCAAGAAGAGGGCTGCGCCGCCGTCGGCCTGCATGCCCGCACCGCCGAGCAGTTCTACGAAGACGGAGCCGACTGGCAGGCGATCGCCGAGATGGTCGCGCTGCTTCGGATCCCCGTGTTCGGCAACGGCGACATCTGGGAGGCCCACGACGCCGTGCGAATGATCGCGCAGACCGGCTGCGCGGGGGTGATCATCGGGCGCGGCTGTCTCGGTCGTCCGTGGTTGTTCGCCGAGCTCGCCGAGCTGTTGAGCGGCGAGACCCCGAGCGAGCCGCCGCGCTTCGGCGTCGTCGCGGACGTGATGCGCGAGCACGCCGAGACGATGGTCGCGTGGTACAGCCGCAGCGACGCCGAGCTGGGCCTCGAGCCTGGCGATGCCGAGCCGCCGAGCCGCAGCCGCGGGCGCCCGCGCGAGCGTTCGCCGATCGGCCCCGAGCAGCTGGCGATGCGAGCGTTTCGCAAGCACGCGAGCTGGTACACGAAAGGCTTTCGCGGCAGCGCAGCGCTGCGCGAGCTGTTGATGCATGTCGACTCGCTCACCGATCTCGAGGCCGCGCTGGCCGGCTGCGACGGCGACGAGCCCTTTCCCCCCGACGCGCTGCGAGCCGTCCGTGGCAAGCGAGGTCGACTGCCGCGCGTGGTGCTGCCGGACGGCTACCTCGACTCGCTCGATGACGATCGCCCGCCGGGCCCCGAGGCCGAGCAGCTCAGCTCGGGCGGCTGATCGATGTCGCCGAAGTTGGAGTACCATCCGCGCCCCATGCACAAGCTCCTCCCGATCCCCGCCGCTCTGCTCCTGCTCGCCTGCAAGCCCGACATGGACGCCAAGGTGCTCGAGGCCGCGGAAGCCCGAGCCGAAGCCGAGTGCAACTGCAACAAGGAGGTCGACTACAAGGCCTGTCGCGCTCGCGTGAACAAGGAGCACCCGTCGCCGGGGCTCGAGGACGGCTGGGCGGTGAAGTACAGCAAGGACAGCGTGGCCAGGATGGACGCGGCCATTCAGATGTCGATCAAGTGCAGCGACATCGCCAACTCGGCGGGCGCCAAGGGGCCGCAGTAGGCCACGTCGCTCACTTGCGCTTGTGCTTGGCCTTCATGGCCTTGACCGACTCGCTCACCAGCTTGGTCAGCACCTTCACGTCGACGTCGGCGAGCTTGTTGATGTACAGGCACGACTTGCCGGTCTTGTGCTTGCCGAGCTTGCCGAGCAGCGCCTCGTAGGCGTCGAAGCCCGGCATGATGTAGAGCGTCAGATCTTTCTTGCGCGGCGCGAACCCGACCAAGAACCAGTCGCCTTCGCGTCCGCTCTCGTACACGTAGTGGTAATCGCCAAAGCCGACGATGCTCGCGCCCCACATCTTGCCGGGGCTGCGGGTGGCCTTGGCCATGATGGCGGCGATGGTCTCGACGTCGGCGCGCTTTTGTGGGTCGTCGATGCTGGCGATGAACTCGTCGACGCTGACTTCGGTGGGCTTGGTCTTCATCTCGGCCACGGGCGCAGTCTATCGAACCAGGTCGTGCACACGCATGACCGCGCGCATGACTCGGTCGAAGGGCTCGCCCCGCAGCACGCCGCGCTGCGAGAGGTCCTTGCGCAGATCGACGTCGACGACCGCAACGAAGCCCGAGCGTCCGTCTTCCAGCGTGATGGTCTCGGCCAGCACCCCGCGGGTCACCAGCAGCAGCTTGGCGGGCTCGGGCTCGGGTCGCCGGCCGGCGAGGCCGATCACGCTCCCGTCATCGAGGCGCACGCGTTCGGTTCGGAGCCCGAGCAGGGCCCGACGCGGGCCCGCGCTCATGCGCTGGCCATAGAGGTTGACGGCGAAGCTGGCGTAGCGGCAGCGCTCGCGGATCAGCGCGACCTCGCGATCGTCGCGATCGCTCTCGCGTCCGTCGGTGACCACGAAGCGCGTGCGTCCACGCGGACCCTCGCCGACGGTCTCGCACGCGTAGGCGCCGTCGGTGGTGATGGTCATGCGGTTGAGCCGACCCTCGGCGTCGACGTTCTCGATCTCGATCCGCTCGGGCCCGAGCGAGAGCGCTGCGTTGGCGGCGACGCCCAGCAGCTGCTGGATGCGCGCGGCCGCCTGCGCTTCGCCGGTCAGCGCGTCGGTGTCGAGGAACACCGAGGTGAACACGTTCTCGAGCTGCGCTCGCGTGAGGCTCACGCCCATGAACTCGGCCACGCTCGCGCGGCCGCAGCTGATGTCGATCGCCGAGGCTCCCGCGATCGCGGCCGACTCGACCAGCAGCAGGATGTACGCGTGCGCATTGACCAGCTGATAGGCGCGCAGCTTCTCGCGGGCCTTGCTGGGATCGAGCGTGAACGCGCCGTCGTCGACGAAGCGGCCCTCCTGCGCGAGCGCGTCGATCAGCACGCGGGCGACCCCGCCGTGGTCCTCACTCACGCGGGGATCTTGCCACTGGAGCGCCGGCGAGGAACCCAGTCGGCGAGGCGCTGTCGCAGGCGCCCGTGCGCACCATCTCTGCGTCTTTCCTGATCGCCTGCATCGGCTGCCGAGCGGCGGCGCCCGTCGAGCCCGAGCCTGTCGACGATCGACCTTGGTGTGAGCAGGACGGGCACGAGTGGGCGACTCCGGCCGCGCACGAGTCGATCGCCGAGCCCGAGCCCACGCCTGCGACCGCGCTGCTGGGGTTCGCGTCGATCGACAGGGAGATGATCCGTCGGCCGATCCGCGAGCACATGTGGGCGATCGAGGAGTGCTACGCGATGGCGCTCGTCTACGACCCCCACGTGATCGGCCGGCTGAGCGTCCGCTTCGTGATCGAGCTCGACGGTCGGGTGAGCGAGATCGAGGTCGTCGACGACACGCTCCGCGATCCCTGCGTCGGCCGCTGCGTGATCGCGGCCGGCAAGCAGCACTGGAGCTGGCCGCCACGTCAGGCTGGCGGCCAGATCACGATCCACTATCCGTTCCTGTTCGACCCCGCTACGCAGTGAGCCCCTGGACCACGCGCATGACCTCGTCGTCAGGCAGCGTCTCGTTGCGGGCCTTGGCGTAGGCGAACACGCGATCGACCAGCTCGTCGGTCGGCTCGATGCCGCGCTCGCGCAGCCAGTAGATCACGTTGGAGCGCCCGCTGTAGTGGCCGATCTCGATCGCCTGCTTGCGCCCGAACACGCGGGCCGGGACCGACGAGTACACGCGATCGGCCAGCTCGAGCTCGCCCTTGGCCTCGGCCTTGATGATCGCGGCCGCGTGCACGCCGGTCGCCGTCCGAAACGCGTCGCGCCCGACCAGCGGATAGCTCGGGTGGATCGGCACGCCTGTGTACGCGCTGACCTTCTCGACGTACTCGACCAAGCACGAGAGATCGTGCCGCGCCGGATCGAGCTGACCGAGCAGATAGAGGTTGAGCAGCAGGTGGTCCATCGAGGTGTTGCCGACTCGCTCGCCGATCCCGAGCGCGCAGCCGTGCGCCCGATCGACGCCCCACTCGAGCGCGAACAAGGCCAGCGTCAGCGCGTGCCCGCGATCGTTGTGGCCGTGCCAGTCGAGCGCCACGCGATCCTCGACATCCATCGCGCGCAGCAGGCCCTTGGTGAAGTTGAGCAGGTTGCGGAGCCCGTCGGGCGTCGCGTGCCCGCAGGTGTCGCACAGCACCAGACGCGTGGCCCCGGCCTCGATCGCCGTGCGGAACAACGCGTCGAGCGTGCGTGGGTGCGCACGGGTGGTGTCCTCGGTCACGAACGACGCCGGGAGCCCGTTGCGGACCGTCAGCTCGATCGCGTCACGCGTGTGGCCAACCAGCCGATCGAGCTCCCAGTTCTCCGCGAACGCGCGGATCGGGCTCGAGCCGATGAACGCGGTGACCTCGATCGGCACGCCGACGCGCTGCGAGATCTCGATGATCGGCTCGATGTCGGCGGCCACCGTCCGCGCCGCGCAGTTGGGTTGGATGCGCAGCTTCTCCTCGACGATGATGCGCAGCAGCGCCTCGACGTCCGCCTGCGCGCGACGACCCGCGCCGGGCAGCCCGAGGTTGACCACGTGGATGCCGAGCCGATCCATGAGCCGGACCAGCTCGGCCTTTTGTTCGATGGTCGGATCGCGGACCGACGGCGACTGCAGGCCGTCGCGGATGGTCTCGTCGACGAACCGCGGCGGGCGGTGCAGCAGCGGCCCGCGGCGATCCTTCTCGTTCCAGTCGTAAACCAGCGAAGCGACGTCTTTGGACTCGAGCACGGCGGAATTAAACCCCAGGAATGAGTTCGAGATCGAAGAAGCGGCCGAATTCCTCGACCAGGCCCATCGTGATGATGTCGAAGATCTCGTCGTCGTCTTGGATCTGCGCGACCAGGGCGTCACGGTACACGACGATCGCGTCGACCTGCCCTTCGTCGTCGTCGGTCGCGAGCCGGCCGTGGAAGGAAAGCGGTGCGCGCGGATCGTTGCCCTCGCGGATCGCCGCCTCGCTCGGCCAGCGCTCGACGCGGATCGGCGCCGAGGCGACCTTGGCCATCACCGGATCGGGCAGGGTGTCGAGCACGTCTTCGACCCGACGGCGCAGATCCTCGACCTCGTCGTCGGGCACCGCGGTGCTCGGATCGACCTCGTAGTTGGCGAGCTCGCGGCGACGGACCTCGAGCAGGTGCTCGATCGCCTCGTCCTCACGGTCGAGCTCGCGCTGCGCGAGCCCGAGCTGATAGCGGAGCTCGACCTCGTCGTTGCTCGCAACCGCTTGCTGGAGCTGCTGCACGGCTTCGTCGCCGCGATCGAGCTCGAGCAAGGTCGCCGCGCGCAGGCTCAGGAACCCGGGCTCCTGCTGGATCGCCTTGGGTGCCTGGTCCAGCACCGCGAGCGCCTCGTCGGGATCTTCGTGGGCGTCGAGCAGGATCTGCGCGCGGATCATCGACGCGGCGCCCAGCGCCTCGGGGCTCACGTCCTTGCGTCGGGCCAACGAGCGCAGCGCATGCTCGGCGTCATCGAACTCGCCGACCTGCGCGAGCGCATCGGCGACGTCGAGCACCACGCGAGCGGCGTCGGAGCCGTCGGCCAGCTCGAGCGCGCTGTCGAGCAGCCCGCCGGCCTCGGCCAGCGCCTGCTCGATCTCGTCTTCGCTCGCGCTCTCGTCGAGCCACGCGATCATGAAGCGCAGGTGGCCGAGCCGCGCGTCATCTTCATCGACGCCGGCCGCGACGGCCTCGTCCAGGGTGGCGCGCACACGCTCGAGGTCTTCGCTCTCGAGAGCCTCATGAGCGCGCGCGATGATGGTGGAGACGGTCGTCATGGCGGCACGGTAGCACCAGCCACCTGCGCACGAGAGAGCATGCTAAGCAGCGCACGCGTGTCGTCGCACGACCAACCCGATCCCGTGAGCGCGCTCATGCGAATTCTCGCCGAGCGCTGGGTGCTGACCCTCGCGCTGCGTGACGGTGACGAGGCGCCTTACCCAACGCCGCTGTTTTACGCGCTGGCCGAGCCGGGCTCGCTCGGTCGTCACGCCGCGCCGCTGCTGTTGTTTGCGAGCAGCGCGAGCACGAATCACGGACGGCTGGCCGGGACCGGACCAACGGCCGCAGGCGCGGCGGTGTACCTCGAGAGCGAGACCGTGAAGGCCCTGCGCGGCGCTCAGCTGCGCGGCGTGCTGTTGCGCGACGACGCGTTCCCGGACGGCGCGGCGCAGCCCGCTCGCGTCGTCTACTTGGCGCGTCACGCCGTCGCCGAGCCGGCGCTCGCGAGCGGCTCGCACCACCTCTACGCGCTGATCGTCAGCTGGGCGAAGCTGACCGACAATCGGCTTGGCTTCGGTGTGCATCCGCAGGTCAGCTTCGATCCAAGCTGGCAGTTCGCGCGCTGAAATGGAAGAGTCGCAAGCGTGAGCGACAGCGACGCCGCAGCGCGAGCCAGCGAGGAGCCCCGCGGGCTCCAACTCTACACGCAGATCCTCATCGGCATGGCGCTCGGCAGCGCGCTGGCGTTGTTCGCCAAGCAGCTGATGGTCGGGCCCGACGCCCCGCTCTGGGTGTTCGCCTCTCAAAAGGCGCTGCTCGAGTTCGGCGCGCGCTGGGTCGAGCCGATCGGCAGCCTGTTCATACGCGCGATCATCCTCACCGTCGTGCCGATGGTGTTCACCTCGATCGCGCACGGCATGTACTCGCTCGGCGATCCGCGTGACCTCGGCCGGCTCGGCGGACGCACGATCGCGATCTTCTTGACCACGTCGTTCTTGGCCGCGTGCCTAGCCACCGGCGTCTACCTGCTGTTCGAGCCCGGCGCGGCGATCTCGGCGCAGACCCGCGATCTGCTGGCCGCGCAGTTCTCCGGCGAGGTCGCGACCAAGGTCGCCGGCGCCGATGAAGCCCGCCAATTCTTCTCCGGATCGGCGCTGCAGATCGTGGTCGGGCTGGTGCCCGAGAACATCGTGCTGTCGATGACCAGCAACCGCGACCTGCTCAAGGTGATCCTGTTCGCGCTCGCATTCGGCATCGCCTTGACGCTGATCCCCAAGGACCGCGCCGCCCCGGTCGCGGCCGTGCTCGAGGGGGTCAACGACGCGATGATCAAGCTCATCGGCTTGCTGATGAAGCTCGCGCCCTACGGCGTGGCCGCGCTGGTGTTCATGGTCGTGGCCAAGTTCGGCGTCGACGTGCTGGTGGCGCTGGCGCTGTACACGGGCGTGGTCGTGCTCGGCCTCGTCGCGCACGCGCTGCTGGTGCTGGCGCCGTTGCTGCGTCTGCTCGGCAAGGTCGATCCCCGGTGGTTCCTCAAGACCACTCGCGAGATCTGGATCACTGCGTTCTCGACTTCGTCCTCGGCCGCGACCTTGCCCACGACCATGCGCGTGAGCGAGGAGAAGCTGAACGTGCCGCAGCCGATCTCGCGCTTCGTGCTGCCGCTCGGTGCGACCATCAACATGGACGGCACGACCATTTACCAGATCATCGCGGTGCAATTCGTCGCGCAGGTCTGGGGCGTCCCGCTCGATGCGAGCGCGCATGTGACCTTGGTCGTGGTCGCGATGCTGATGGCCATCGGCGCCGCGGGGGTGCCCGGTGGCGTCATTCCGCTGCTCTACGTGGTCATGATCACCGTCGGAATCCCCGAGGCGGTGGTCGCCAGCGGGATCGCGTTGATCTTGGGCATGGACCGGATCCTCGACATGTTCCGCAGCGCGATCAACGTGATCGGCGACTCGGCGACCGCGGTGATCGTGACGCAGCTCGAGCGCCGGCGGGAGGGTTGAACAACTGGCCTGATTGGCCAGCGCAAATTTTCATCACGCCGCCCGCGGCTGGAAGTATCCGGAGGGCCCGCTGCGGGCCCGCCTGAATGCGGTTCGCCGTGAGTCAACATACCCGCGCGCCCGTGACATCGTTGGGCCGCCCCGCCATACTCTCGGTTGCTTTTCCGTCGCGCTCGCGCGCCCATTTTCAGCCGCCGATGCGGCGTGGGGAGTTTCGCAGCGCAGCGCGACAGCCGAGATCCCAATGGACACCTTCTCCAAGGCCGAACAACGCGAGTCGCTCGAGTCCGTGGTCATTCGCTTCGCCGGCGACTCCGGCGACGGCATGCAGCTCACGGGCAGCCAGTTCACCCACACCACTGCGATGATGGGCAACGACCTGGCGACCTTCCCGGACTTCCCGGCGGAGATTCGAGCGCCGGCCGGCACCACCTACGGCGTGTCGGGCTTCCAGATCCACTTCGCGTCGCACGACATCATGACGCCCGGCGACGAGCCCGACGTGCTGGTCGCGATGAACCCCGCGGCGCTCAAGACCAACCTTCGCGATCTCAAGCAAGGTGGCCTGCTGATCGTCAACACCGGCGCGTTCGTCAGCGCCAACCTCAAGAAGGCCGGCTACGACAAGAACCCGCTCGATGACGGCAGCCTCTCGGCCTACCGGTTGATCTCGCTCGACATCAACACGATGACGGTCGCGGCCGTCGAGAAATTCGGGCTCGGCACCAAGGACGCGCTGCGCAGCAAGAACATGTGGACGCTCGGTCTCGTGCTGTGGCTGTTCGGCCGCGAGTACACGCCGACCGTCGAGTGGCTGCGCGGCAAGTTCGCCAAGAAGCCCGACATCGCCGAGGCCAACATCGCCGCGCTCAAGGCCGGCCACGCCTACGGCGAGACCGCCGAGCTGCCGAGCGGCATCGGCCCCTACGAGGTGCCCAAGGCCAAGCTCGAGCCGGGTCTGTACCGCAACATCACCGGCAACGAAGCGCTGGCGTGGGGGTTGGTCGCGGCCTCGCAGCAGTCGGGGCTCAAGCTGGTGCTGGGCTCGTACCCGATCACGCCGGCCTCGACCGTGCTGCACTCGCTCTCGTCGCTCAAGAAATTCGGCGTGACCACCTTCCAGGCGGAAGACGAGATCGCGGCCGTGTGCGCGGCGATCGGTGCGAGCTGGGGTGGGGCGCTCGGCGTGACCACGACCTCGGGTCCCGGCGTCGCGCTCAAGGGCGAGGCGATGGGTCTAGCGATCATGCTCGAGCTGCCGCTGATCGTGATCGACATCCAGCGCGGCGGCCCGTCGACCGGCCTGCCGACCAAGACCGAGCAATCCGATCTGCTGCAGGCCGTGTACGGTCGCAACGGCGACTCGCCGCTGGCCGTGCTCGCGGCCGCGACCCCCGGCGATTGCTTCTACATGGCGATCGAGGCCGCTCGCATCGCGACCAAGTTCATGACGCCGGTGATCCTGCTGACCGACGGCTACTTGGCCAACGGCGCCGAGCCGTGGAAGATCCCCAGCGCGGCCGATCTGCCGAAGATCGACGTCTCGTTCGCGAGCGAGCGCTCGCCCGGCTGGCACCCCTATTTGCGCGACGAGGCCACGCTCGCGCGTACGTGGGCGATCCCCGGCACGCCGGGGCTCGAGCACCGCATCGGCGGCCTCGAGAAGTCGTACGACTCGGGCAACATCTCGTACGACCCCGACAACCACCACAAGATGACCAAGGTCCGCGCGGCCAAGATCGCCGGCATCGCCAACGACGTGCCCGAGCAGCACGTCGACGTCGGCGAGGAGACCGGCGATCTGCTGGTCGTCGGCTGGGGCTCGACCTACGGCGCGATCACCCAGGCGGTGCGTCGCGCTCGGGCGGACGGGCACTCGGTCTCGCAGGTGCACATCCGCAACCTGTGGCCGCTGCCGCGCAAGCTCGATCAGATCCTGCGCGGCTTCAAGCGCGTGATCGTGCCCGAGATGAACAACGGGATGCTCGTGAAGATTCTGCGCTCCGAGTATCTGGTCGACGCGATCGGCATCAACAAGATCGCCGGTCAGCCCTTCAAGGTCAGCGAGATCGAGCGCGCCATTGCTGACAACCTTCCCGCCTAGTCGCCTTCAGGATTCGCACGATGTCCGAACAAGTCAAAAAGCTCACTCGCAAGGACTTCACCTCCGACCAGGACGTCCGCTGGTGCCCGGGCTGTGGTGACTACGCGATCCTCGCGACCATGCAGCGCACGCTGCCCGATGTCGGCGCCGACCCGGCCAAGACCGTGTTCTTGTCCGGCATCGGCTGCTCGAGCCGGTTCCCCTACTACATGAACACCTACGGGTTCCACAGCATCCACGGGCGCGCGCCCGCGTTTGCGACGGGGCTCAAGCTGACCAACCCCGAGCTCGACATCTGGGTGATCACCGGCGACGGCGACGGCCTCAGCATCGGCGGCAACCACCTGATGCACATGCTGCGTCGCAACGTCGACGTGCAGCTGATCCTGTTCAACAACCGGATCTACGGCTTGACCAAGGGGCAGTACTCGCCGACCTCGCTGGTCGGTCTGCGCTCGCCCTCGACCCCGCTCGGCTCGGTCGACATGCCGGTCACACCGGCACTGCTCGCGCTCGGGGCCGGGGCCCGCTTCGTCGCGCGCTCGGTCGATACGCTCGCCAACCATCTCGCGCCCACGTTCGTGGCCGCTCGCGAGCACCGCGGCACCAGCTTCGTCGAGATCCTGCAGAACTGCCCCGTGTTCCACGATGGCGCGTGGGACCACATCAAGGACAAGGGCCGCGCGTCCGAGTTGATGCTGATGCTCGAGCACGGCAAGCCGATGCTGTTCGGTGAGAACAAGGGCCTGCGGCTCAAGCCCAACAGCCTCGAGCTCGAGATCGTCACGATCGGCGAGAACGGCATCACCGAGGCCGACGTGCTCATCCACGACGAGACCAACCGGCCGATGGCGTTCTTGCTCGGCGGGCTCGAGCCGCCGCACTTCCCGATCGCGCTGGGCGTGCTGCTGCGCGATCCGGCGCCGAGCTATGACGCCAGTGTCTTGGCTCAGATCGCCGCAGCGCAGGCGAAGGGCCCCGGCAATCTCGACGCTCTCTTGCGCGCCGGCCACACCTGGACGGTGGAATGAGCTTCAGCTCATTCCACCTCTTCGTTTGATAGCGGGACTGTAGCCGGTCCCGCTCCCGCGACGGGTCCGCCCGGCGCGGGGCCTCACCCCCTGCCCGCCCCTGACGGGGCGTGGTTGGCGGTGACTGCTCATCGGGTTCGGCTGTGAGCATGACCGTGATGATCATCGCTCGACGCAGCGGGCGCGCTGCGACAGAATGAACGGCGGCGAGGGTCGTCCAACCGCCCACGCAGGGACGAGCCTGCGGCCGCCACGTCGCTCCGGCGAGACCTTCGCGCAAAGACCCACAGGAGACTTCTAGACATGAGCCTGAAACGGACCTTCCAATCTCTGAAGCTCGCCGCTCTCTTTGGCGGCATGCTCGGCCTCGGCTTCGGCTGTGTCATCACCTTCGACGACCTCGAGCCTTGCGATAGCGGTAGCAACAACCACAAGAAGGACAACGGGGAATGTGAGTGCAACGCATTCCACGACTGGTGCGACCCGGATGACCCTGACAACCTGAACTGTTGCGAGACGGACATCGGCGATACCGGTGACGACGATCCGTCCGGCGACGGCGATGGCGACCCGACCGGCGATGGTGATGGCGACGGCGACGGTGACGAGACCGGCGACGGCGATGGTGATGGCGACGGCGATGGCGATGGCGACACCGGCACGCTCCCGCCCGAGAACTGCTTGCCCGAAGAAGAGAATGCGCTGTGGTGCACCCACGACGAGTCGATGGGGCCCGAAGGCAGCCAGCTGTTCATCTGCATGAACGGCGAGTGGGTCGAGGACGACGCCTACCTCGACTCGGAGTGCCAGTTCAGCGGTTGGGACTTCGCCTACGGCTGCGTCGACGACGGCACGCAGGTGGTCCCGATCTGCGGTGACGGCTCGGGCGAGGTCTGCGAGGACTCGGAGCCGGCCTCCTGCATCGACGCCGACGTGCTCGCCTACTGCGATCTCGGCAAGGAGACCTGGAAGAGCTGCTTTGAGCTCTGCACGGTCGACGGCGTCGACGGAGAGACCTTCGAGTACGGCGAGTGTGATGAGTCGATCCCCGACGACATCGCGTGCTTCTGCTGCGACTCCGGCGATCCGGGCTGCCCGATCTGATCTGCACCTCGGGCTACATGAAGAGGGACCCAACTGGGTCCCTCTTCATTTTTGGTTCGTGAGATACTCGCTCTCGTGCGTCGGTGCGGGGCCTGGATCGTGGCACTGAGTCTCTCGCTGGCGTGCCACGATCAGGAGCCGAGCGCCGAGGCGGGGGTTGGAGGCAACCGCGAGGGCTGTGGCGAGCCGGGCTCGCACAGCTACGAAGTCTCGGAGCACTCCTGCGCGTGCGAGGACGGGTACACGTGGTGCTCGGCCGCGCTCGACGATCAGAATTGCTGCCTGATCGAGGACGGCGAGAGCGGCGACACGGGCGAGCCGAGCATGGGCCCCGAGGGGCCTTGTGACGACACGCTGATCGAGCAGCTGACCTGCATGATCGATCCGGCGCTGCCCGACGATCCGACCCACACGACCATCTGGGCCTGCAACGGCGAGCGCTGGATCGAGGTGCCCAACTACTCGACCTTCGCGTGCATGGCCGAGGGCTACCAGTTCGCGTACGGCTGCCTCCCGGGCGACCCGGAGCCGAGCTTCGCGTGCGGCTTTGGGCCAGGCAGCACCTGCGAGTCGGTGGGCTACCCGGCGGTGTGCAAGGACGAGGACATCATCGACGGCTGCGTGTGGGGCCTTCGCACCGTCGATCGCTGCAGCCGCCTCTGCGCCGAGCTCGAAGCGTTCGGCGGGGGCTTCTCGGGTGGCGCGTGCGTGCAGTCGGGGCCCGACACGCCTGCGAGCTGCCAGTGCTGCGTCGACTGCTAAGGCCCGCGCCAGCGGATCATGTGCGGCTTGGGATCGCGGTGCAGCACCCGCGCGAGCTTGAGCGCCTCGGCGTGCGCCCACTCGAGCTCCGGGTCCCTCTTCACGCCGTCGACCCGGACTCGGATCGTGCTCGGCTCCGCCTCCGCGCGTTCCGACACCCTCCGCTTCGCTTCGGGCCCAAGGTCCGGGTCGCCAGCTGGGTCGGAGGGCTCGAGCGTGGCGCGGCCGTCGAGCCAGCGCAGCGTCCCGGCCCAGCGCCGCGCTTCGGGCAAGTAGATCGCGACCGTGTAGGTCAGCTCCGGTTCGGACGCGAGGCGATCGAACACGAAGCGGGCGCCGGTCTGCGGGTGGAGGTCGCGGCTGGACGGCTCGTTCACAGGACCACGCTCTAATCAAAAGCGCAGGCGCAGGCCACCCTCACCACCGGTGAGCGATGCGCGGCCGAGGGTGCCCAGCTCGGGCTCGAAGCCCGACTCGCGGTTGCTGGTCAACACGACCGCGGCCGTGACTCCGCCGATGACGGCGAGCCCGCCGACGATCGTGACCCAAAACCATGCCTTCTTGTAGACCGGCTTCTTGGGCTTGTCGTCGTCGACGGGCGTGGGCCCGGTCGAGTCCTCATGCTGGGCGATGCGGCGATCGACCTCGGCGATGCGGCGCTGCGCGTCGGCCCGGGCCTGGGCTTGCTGTTCCTCGTCCATGTCGGTCGCGCCGACGTTGAGCACGTAGTTCTCGTAGAGGCGGCGGGCCTTCTTGAGGTGCTCGAGATCGTTCGAGATGTCGTACCAGCGCGTGTACGACTGACCGAGGTTGAACAGCAGCTCGGGCTGGTGGGTGAGCTCGTAGGAGCGCTCGAAGTGGGTGACCGCTTCTTGGTAGTTGCCGAGCGCATAGGCGTCGCTGCCGGCTCGGTACTCGGCCTTGGCCTCTTCGACGATCGGATCCTCGTTGGCGTCCCCGCTCTCGTCGCCGCCCGCGATCGGAGCCGAGTCGATCATCGGTACCGAGAACGGGGACGCGTGAGCGCTGGGAGCAAGCCCGGCGAGGCCGAGCGCGAGGGTTCCGGCCACGAAGCGGCGAGCTAGCGCGTGCATGAGTAGTACCCGCCGGGCGTCATCATGCAGTTGTTGCACTCGCCGAGCACGACGGTGCCCGCGAAGCACAGGGCGACCAAGCCGTTGCCCGTGCATCCGAGCGCAGCGCCATCGCAGTCCTCGGCCACGTCGGGCTCGCACAGGCAGCGGGCCGGGTGGCCGTAGCCGGCGCAGGCGTTGACCGGGTTCGAGGTGCCGGCCGGACAGAGGCCGGCGCAGGCGGGCACCCAGATCGCCGTGGCCTCGAGCTCCATCGTCACCGGATCGCAGTAGAGCGGCGTGCCGGCCTGGCCATCGAGCGCAGGGACGCACATGAATGGTGTGTTGAACGAGTCGCAGCTGTCGCCGACTTCGGGCAGCTCCTCGGGCGGATCGCCATCGCCGTCGCCGTCCCCGTCGCCCGTGGGCTCGCCGTCGCCGTCGCCATCGCCTTCGCCGGTCGGCTCACCGTCGCCGTCCCCATCCCCAGTGGGGTCCCCATCACCATCGCCATCCCCGGTTGGATCGCCATCGCCATCGCCGGTCGGATCGCCATCCCCGTCGCCGGCCAGACCCGAGCAGTCGCCGTCGCTCGGGCCGATGTTCAGCACCTCGCCGAGCGCCGGGACCTCGACGTCCTCGAAGACCGCGATCGCCTCCGCTTCGCCGATGCTCCCCGCGGTGCCGCTCGAGAACCACCCCAGTCGCACGCGCGCGCGCACGACTCGAGCATCCTTGCGATAGCCGACGGTCGCAAAGCCGTCGTCGAAGACCGTGGCGGTGATGTCATCGAACGCGACCTCGAAGGTCTCGACGGTCTCGCCTTGCGCATCGAAGCCGGTCAGCTCGACCACCACCGAGCGCGGCTCGACGCCCTCGAGGTCACACGGGAACAACCGCAGCTCGACCAGCGCAGCCTGGTCTCCACATCCGAAGCCTGCCAGGCCGGCGAGCAACGCCAGCGCCAGAAGACATGTTGAGCCCCACCTCATCGCCGGTCTCGGAGGTTGCGCAACTCTACCAGCCCCGGGCCGAACTCTGCACGGATCAGGTGAGGGTGCGCCCAGCCGAGCTCGATGGTCTTGTGCTTGGAGCCGCTGAACAGCTCGACGATCCACAGGCACCAGCCTGGATGCGGCGCGGTCTTGCCCGCGCGCGCAGGCTCGAAGCGCACCCACATCCACGGCAGCTTGTGGCTCAGGCTCCAGGTCCGCGCGAACTGTCGGATCTCGCGAGCGACGGCGCGCTGGTTGACGTCGCTCAGGTAGGCCGTCGCGTAGGTGTTGTAGGTGATGACCGGCGCCTGCGGGACGCTGGGGATCGCCGCCCGCAGAAATTCCGGGAGCTCGCCGGGCAGCTCGAGCTGGCGGACCTCGGCCGGGACCAATCCGAGCTCGGATGCGTGGCTGTGCAGCTCCATGCCCTCGCGCAGGCGATCGAGGCGGCGCCGCTGATCGCCCCAGATGCAGGCCTCGAGCCGACGGCGGGTCTCCGGCTGGGCGATCGCGGCCGCGTTGACGTCCCCGCCCACGCGCGTGAGCACCTCCGGGCCGTTGCGCTCCGCGTCCGTGAAGCCGTCGAGCGGCCCCGGCAGCGGTCCGCTGCACAAGGTCAGGAATTGTTCGTCGCGCGCTCGCCCGAGTCGCAGCCGCTTGCTCGCCGTCCAGGCCAAGCTGTAGCTGCGCTGCTCCGCATAGAGGTTCAGCCCCGCCGAGCAGCCGAGCTCGACCAGGTGCACCGCTTCGGCGTTGACCAAGGCCGCGGGCAGCAGCCACGCGATCCCGCGCGAGGTCTCGTTGGTCACCACTCGCCAGTTGCGAGTGCGCTCGAACAGCTCCGCACCGAGGGCCTTGACCGCACGCAGCAGCCGACTCGGGAACTCGGGATCGGTCGGCTTGCGAGCGACCCCCGGGTCTCCGACGACGGTCGCATAGTACGGGCGCAGATCGGTCACGCGCGGATCGTCGGCGAGCACGTACCAGTGCAGGGCGGCGTTGAGCCGCAGCGCTGGTTGCAGGTCGTCGATCCAACCGGTGTCGATCCCGTCTTCGTCATCCTCGGTCAACAGCGCGACGAGCCGCTCGCAAATTTCCATGACCGCCGCGGGATCGCCGAGCTCCTGCCCGCGCGCGGCGGGGTCGGCCAACCACTCGACGGCCTGATCGAGCAACGCGGCGGTCAGTGGCGAGTAGCTGCGCACGAAGCCCGCTTGCACGGCCAAGCTCGACCGATGGCGTTCCCACGCCGGATCCCTGGACATGTCCCTCGTCTACCATCATTGCAAGCGTCGCCCAAGCGCAGTGGAGCACCTTGCGACCTTGGAGCTTGGCGCCGCGACAGCGCAGGGGGGCGCTTGCGAGGGGGGGCGAGTTCTGAAACCATCGCGCGACAGTGCACCTGCGGCTCACAGCAACATTGCCCCACAGGGCCTCCCGCACGGCGGGGGAGGGGTCCTCGGCCCAGACCCTCGCGCGCAGCGGGAGGCGTGCGTGGTGAAAGGGCGGCTGCGACCGGTCGAGTACCTCGCCTGGGCGCAGGCGGTCCCCACAGGCGCTCGCTGGGATCTGACCGCGAGCGGAGTCCCCGACACGTGCGGCTCGGCCTCGCTGTTGCAGCGCGTCGATGCGCTCGGGGAGGAGGGCGCCGCCGCGCGGGACTGGTCATTGCTCGGTAGGCACGAGCTTGAGGATCTCTGCCGCCGTGACAAGCGACCGGAGATCCTCGCCGCCTTCCTGCAGACCATCGCGCAGCGCTACGGGGTCGCGCCCGAGCATGTGGTCCCGACGATCGGCTCGAGCGGTGCGATCACGCAGATCCTGTTCGCGCTCGCGCGGCCTGGCGACCACGTGATCGTCGAGCGTCCCACCTACGAGCCGCTCCACCGCGTGCCCGAGATGCTGGGCTTGAGCGTGTCGAGGCTCGAGCGCAAATTCGAGGAGCGCTGGGCTCCGCTGCCCGATCGGCTCGCGCGGCTGCTCACGCCCAAGACCCGCGCGGTGATCCTGTCGAGCCTCCACAACCCCTCGGGTGTGGCCGTCGACGCCAAGACGCTCGCGGCGATCGGCGAGATGGCGGCGCGGGTCGGCGCGGTCGTGCTGATCGACGAGGTCTACCTCGATTTCGACTTCGACCGCAGCGGGGAGACCCGCGCGTGGCGGCCGGCCGCGGTCACCATCGACAACGGCGTGAGCTGGTCCTCGACCACCAAGTGCTTCGGCTTCTCGTCGCTGCGAACCGGCTGGATCGTCACCCGCGATCGCGACGCCGCGCAGGCCTTCCGCCTGGCCGCCAACTACTTTCACGTCGATCTGCCGCTCGCGTCGCTGGCCATGGCCACGCAGATCATGCAGCGCGCGCCCGAGCTGCAGCAGCTGGCCTTGCAGGCGATCACGCCTGCGCGCGCGATCGTGGATCGCTGGATCGCCGAGGAGACGCGCGTCGACTGGATCCCGCCGACGGCGGGTCAGACCGGCCTGGTCCGCCTGCCGGAGCTGACCCCCGACGTCGCGTTCGCTCGTCACCTGCGCGACGCCTACGACACCCAGGTGGTCCCCGGCAGCATGTTCGAGGCGCCCGGGACCGTGCGGGTGAGCTTCAACCTCCCAGCCGAGCCGCTCGAGCAGGCGCTGAGCCATTTCTCGGCCGCGCTCGACGACTTTCAGGCCGGGCGCGTCGTCACTTGAACGACGAGTGGCAGGCGATCGTGCGCGCCGTGAAGGCGATCCCCCGCGGCAAGGTCGCGAGCTACGGGCAGGTCGCCGCGCTGGCCGGCTTGCCTCGACGCGCGCGGCTGGTCGGGCGCGTGCTCGCCAACCTGCCGCCGGACAGCAAGGTGCCCTGGCATCGAGTCGTCAACGCGCGCGGCGAGATCAGCCTGGAGGGCGAGTCGGCCGCTCGGCAGCGACGGTTGCTCACCGCCGAGGGCGTGGTCTTCAGCGAGCGCGGGCGGATCGATCTGCGACGGCATGGGATCGTCGGCGACGGACGCTCGAGCTGAGACCCACGAGGATAGGAAACAACAACGCTGGCGCGTAGCGGGGCGCCAACGCGCTCGAGCAGCTGCACCCGCCGGCCTCGTCGGCCTTGGGATCGCCTCCGCCGGTGCCCGACTCGTCGGTCGCGTCGCCATCGCCCGACTCGCCGTCGCCATCGCCCGGCTCGCCGTCGCCGTCGCCCGACTCGCCATCGCCGTCGCCCGACTCGCCATCGTCATCGCCATCCCCATCACCGTCGCCCGGCTCCGGGTTCGGATCGTGGTCCTCGGGCCACTCCGGCACGATCGGATCCGGCCCGACCGCCCCGGTCGAGAAGCGAAACACGTACCCGTCCAGCGCCTCGCCGTGGATCGTCTGCACGCCCGGATCCATCGTCACCGTGTAGATCGTGTCGGCCTCGAGATCGGCCTGCGGCTGCAGGTGGACGATGTGCGCGTCCTGTCCGTAGTAGTGCCAGATCGCGAGCGGCACCTCGGTCCCGCCCTCGCTCACCACATGAAAGCTGGACACGTCGAGCGGCGCATGCTCGAGCCCTCGGGAGGACACCACGCTGATCCAGCTCTCGATCGAGCTCGAGTCGATCGCATGGTTCGCGGCGCCGTCGGCCGGGATCGTTGCGAGCACCGGCCCCGGCAGCGGCTGCCCATGCGCCACCGCCCACAGCACTCGCCAATAGCGGGCCACGATCTCGCCCTCGCACGGCGGCGCACCCGGGACCGTCTCGTCGAGCAGGTGCTGGCTACCCCACGGAAACGGGGCCGCCGACTCGGCCACCTGATCGGGCATCTGGGAAAAGATCGCCACCGAGTTGACCGCGATGCGCAGCAGGTTCTGCCCGTCCATCATCGTCGCGGGATCGACGTCGTAGCCAACCTGGTCATAGAGCTGGTCGAACACCGCGTAGGGCACCCAGTCACTCGGGGCCATCATCGGCTCGAAGTACGACATCATGATGAGGTCGCTGGCCGTGTCGAAGTCCCCGAAGTCGCCGTCGTAGACCTTGACCCGCTCGCCGTAGAGCGCGTCGAAGCTCTGATCGGCCATCCCGTGCGAGGCCATCCCGAGCCAAAACGCGAGGTGCTGAGCGCCCTCGTCGGTGAACGGCGGCTGATGGTTGGCCAAGATCCACTCGAGGTAGCGGGTCTGAAACGGCTCCCAGTGGGCGATCTCCGCGTAAGGATCACCAAGCGGATAACCACCATCGGGAAACATGGTGCCGTTGCGCAGCATCCGGTCGAGCGCCGGATCAGCCAAGAAGTCCGCGAGCGGCCCCGGAGGCACATGCGAGATCGCATCGGCGGTGATCCACAGGTGCGTCGACTGACCGTTGGCCGCCGCCGTGCACGGGAGCAGGGCCGCCACGAGTCCGAAAGTCACCGCGATCGAGAGCACTCGGTACTGCACGTGCGGAAAGTTATCAGCATCGCGAGCAACTCGGTGCGCGACGCCGCGGCGAAGTGAACCTGCTTCGTTCGGCTCCGATCGCTTCCAACGAGCGCAAAAACCCGAGAATTGCCCACGCACCCGGCCCGCGATTCCCGCGAATCTACAGCTTCGCAAAACTCTCGACCTGGACCCCCAACGCAGAGTATCCAAGCACCCACGTCCCATAGCTTTGTGACGACAGGAGACCCCGCCGTGAAGAACACCCTTCGTTCCCCCCACTTCCTTACTCTGATCGCTAGCCTCGGCCTCGTGCTCGCGCCCGTCGGTTGCGCCAAGGACGACACCGACGACACGGCCGACGACGAGACCACTGGAGATGGCGACGGCGATCCCGGCGACGGTGACGGCGACGGCGATGGCGACGGTGATGGCGACGGTGATGGCGACGGCGACGGTGATGGCGACGGCGAGTGCATGGCCGGCAACGGCGGCAGCGCGAACGGAACGTCCTGCACCGACAACAGCGAGTGCGACTCGTGCAACTGCTACCTCGTCCCGTTCGTCGGCGGTCAGTGTGGCCAGTGCGACAACGTCGAGGGCGACATGGACTGCGTCGACATCACCGGCGGTGGCTGTACCCCGCCCAACCCGTTCATGAACAACGGCTCGACCTGCAACATGGGCGAGCTCGGCGGCGGCTGCCAGACCACCGACGTCTGCGAGGAGGGCCTGAGCTGCGGCACCGTGCTCGACCTGCTCGGCGTCATCAAGATCAGCACCTGTGGCGAGTGCATGACCGATGCCGAGTGCACCGATCCGACGAACACCCTCTGCGCGCCGGTCGTCGACGTGATGGCCTTCTCGGGCATCAACACCTGCATCGAGCCCAACACGCTGCCGCAGGACAGCTTCTGCAACCTCGACGGCAACGGCGACGACGCCTGCCTGAGCACCATCTGCTCGACCGTCGACATCATGGGCCTCGCGCAGGTCGGTGCCTGTGGCGAGTGCAACACCGACGACGACTGCGACGGTGGCACCTGCGTGGCGGGTGGCTTCGACCTCGGCGGCGGCACGCTGACCGGCTCGGTCTGCAACTGAGCTGAAGCGAAGGTCATCCGACCTTGCAAGGGCTCGAGTTCCGGTCACGGGACTCGGGCCCTTTTCGTTTCCGCAGCGCGCGACCCGACCTCGTCATCCAATCCGCTTCCCCATGCCACGGGGGATACTTGATGTTGCATTCGGTCAGGTGGGATCGCGCGGGGGCTGTCGTGGTCGTTCTCGATCGCTCGTGGTCACGATGCGACGACTGGGTGATGCGGTGGGTCGCCCCGACCCTCAGACAGTCCTCGCCGCTGACCGCCCACTTGCTCAGCGAACGGTATCGCGGGCGGCTGCGGAACTCGGGTCGGGACGACCCCCCGCATCCCAAATTCTCGGCGGTTCACTCCCGCGAGGTGGCAGTGTGACACTTGCGATCGCGGCCGAAGCCTTAGCTCACGGGACATTCGGCTTCAGTCGAGGTCGCTGACAAAAGGTTCGCTCGAGGTCGCCTGCCCCAGAACGAATGCGGACCTGATCGCCATCCGTGGGATCACGCCGAATCC
>DATLLB010000613.1:0-3737 GCA_035538075.1 Enhygromyxa sp. | reverse complement strand
TACGAGGACTCGACGGTGGCCGATCGCGTGGCGATCACCCAGGCCGAGTTTGGCGAGGCGACCGCGGTGGCCGACGCGGCCGCGATCGGGACCGGGCTGCTGGCCAGTCGGCGGGTGGTGGTGCTCAACGCCGATCACCCGACCATCCGCACGATCGCCGCGCTCGCGCAGACGGAGCCCGAGCTCGCGGCCTACTTCGCATGCAAGGCGTTCTTCCTGGGTGTGCGGCTCGACGCCGAGACCGACGAGCGCCTGGTCTCGCTGAGCTACGACAGCCGCGCGCGGCGGGTGAGCGCATGAGCGAGCTGCTGAAAGAGTTGGCCTCGGCCGGCGCGGTCGAGGCTCGCGGCGGGTTCACCATCGATCCCGACAAGGCGCGCGAGAAGCTGCGCCAGTATCAGCTCGCCGATCCGCACCGCTACGTGCTGCTGCTGGTCGAGGCCGCGGTCTCGTGCGGCGCGAGCAAGCTCGAGTTCGAGATCGACAGCGACGATCTGCACCTGCGCTTCGACGGCGCGAGCTTTGCCTACGAGCAGCTCGAGAACATCTATGCGTCGCTGTTCGCGTCGGCGGGCGAGCTCGCGGTCGAGGAGCTGGCGCGGCTGCGTGGGCTCCAGCAGCTGGCCTTCGCGATCAACTCGGCGATGGCCCTCAACCCGCGCTTCGTGCGAGTCGTGAGCGTGGGCGTGGACCGAACCGGGGCGCGGCTCGAGCTGCGGCCGGATGAGCACGATCGCATCGAGCCGATCCCCGCCGCGGAAGAGGCGGAGCCCGGCACTTCGATTCACGTGAAGGATCGCTTCCGGCCGGGCTTGCTCGTCGAGTTCTTCCGCAGCATCCGTGGCAACCTCATCGAGACCCAGCTGCTGCGCGAGCACTGTCGGTGGTCGCGGACGCCGGTCTCGGTCAACGGCGACCTCGTCTCGGGCTCCTTCGAGTTCGAGCGCAGCCACTGGACGGCGATCGACGTGTTCGATCCGCCCAAGGACGGCGAGCGGATCGGTCGTGCGGTGCTCGGGCTCGAGGCCGGGCGGCCCGAGCAGCTCGCCGAGCCGAGCGCGGTGTTGCTGTCGAATGGCGTGTTCATGGAGCGCGTGGCGGTGCTCGGCGGCGTGCCGGGCTTCGCCGCGATCGTCGACAGCCCGCGCTTTGGCAAGGACGTCTCGCAGACCAAGCTGCTGCGCGACGCCGGCTACGACGCGGTCATGCAGGCCATCCAGGCTGCGCAAGATCAAACCATCGCGCGCCTGGCCGAGCGCTGTACGGCCGGGACCGCGCCGAGCTGGGCGCACGCGGTGCTGCTCGAGTGGTTGCGCCAGAGTCGGCTCGGCGGGCTCCGCAAGGCGCTGCGCGAGCATGAGACCTTCGCCGTGGTCGCCGACGTGCCGCTGTGGCCGGTGATCGGGGCGGCCAACGTCAGCACGCGGGCGTTGATCGAGAGCGACGAGCCGGTTCGCTTTGCGACGGAGACCTTCGGCTTCGCGCCGCTCGACGTGCCCTACGTGCTCGACCTCTCGGTCGACGATCAGCGCACGCGCGCGGGCGTGCTCGAGCAGCTGTTCGGCAGCCGACTGCACGACTTCACCGCGAACCTGCGCCGCGAGCATGAGCGCCAGCGCAAGCGCCTCGAGTTCATGGCGCGCAAGCAGCTGCCCGAACTCGGCGACGGTCACTACACGATCCGCGGCGCGATCACGGGCGAGCACCGCGAGCGTGATCGCAGCGCGGCGATCCACGGCGAGCTGGGCGTGCGCGTGCTCGGCCAGCTCGACAGCTGGGTGCGGCTGCTCCACGAGGGTTGCGTGCTGCAGGAGGTTCGGCTCGAGCATCCGCTGCCGGGCTTTTGTGCGGTCGTGCAGGCCGAGCTCACGCCCAACGCCGACTACGAGCAGGCGCAGCCGGACGAGCGTCTGATCTCGGCGCTGGTCGCCACGCTCGTCGGCCTCAACCAGGCCCTGACCGAGCTCGCGGCCAGCAAGGTCGTGACCGCGCAGCACACCGAGCTGCGCGAGCTGCTGCGGACCTTCGTGAGCGCGGTCGTGCGGGCCGACCATGCGATCGAGTTCCTGCTGCAGTTCGGCTTCACGCGCTCGCACGCCAAGCGCGAGCTCGATCGCCTGCCCGCGGCCACGCTGAGCGCGATCCAGCCGGACTGGCAGCTCGATCGTCCGGCCGGCGAGCGTCACCCGATCGCCGAGGTCCCGCTGTTCGCCCGCGTGCACGCGCAGCCGGTCTCGCTGGCCGAGCTGCGCGCGCGTCGATCCGCCGGTCAGCGCCTGGCTTGGCTCGAGCACGGCACCGGGCCGCTGCCGCAGCTCGACGTCGACGTGCTGTTGCTCGATCAGCGCGACCGCGAGCTGCTGCGCGCGCTGCTGGACAACGAGGCGCTCGAGCCCTTCGCCGAGCGGCTCGCGTGGATCCGTCGACGCGAGGCGTTCCTCGAGCGACCTCCGGCTGCGCTCGCGCTCGCCCACGCGTGCGTGGCTCGAGTGCCGCTGCAGATCGATGGTCTGCGTGGCGAGCTGGGTCTGCGCGAGTTTGCGTTCAGCGACGCCGGCCAGGGCGCGACGCCGGTCCGCGTCCACTATCGCGAGCGCCTGCTGTGCGAGCTGAGCGTCGAGCTGCCGCTGCCGGGCTTGGTCGCGTGGATCGAGAGCGACGCGCTCGAGGTCAGCCCGAGCTTCGACGGGCTCGCGCATCCGCTCTCGCTGCGCGAGCCGTTGCTGCGCACGCTGGTCAGCCTGGTCGAGCACCAGCTCGATCGCGCCCGCCGAGCACCTCGCGAGCTGCGGCGCTGCGAGTGGTGGTTGCTGGCGATGGTGCCCAATCTGGTGTTCGCCGAGGACGGGCTCGCGCGTGCGTTCGTGCAGCTGCGCGAGGCTCACGGTCAGGCGCAGGCGCTCGCGGATCTCGGCGCCCTGCTGGCGCTGCTCGAGCGGTTCCCCGATCGCGACCTCGAGCGCGCGCTCGGGCGCCTGCGCGGCGCTGGCGAGCTGCCCACGCCTGCGGCGGTCGAGCAGCAGCTGCGTCGTCCGAGTCGGCGCCCGACCGACGCCGAGCGCGAGGCGCTGGCGCTGCGCCGCGGGCTCGTGCCGCAGCTGGCGAGCCTGCTCGCGCTGCCGCTGCTGCGCCGCTTCACGGGCCGACCGGTCGACGGCAACACGCCGCGGGTCGTGCCGCTCGCGTCGGTGTTCGATCACGCGGCCCGCAACGAGCCGCTCAGCTGGGTCGGCGAGGACTTCTCGCTCGACCTGATGCCGAGCATCGACTTCGAGCTGGTCGGCCTCGATCCGATCGAGCATCGACTCTTGCAGGATCTGCTCGGCGCCGACGGGCTCGAGCTGATCGGCGAGTGGCTGCAGGGCCGCGCGCAGTTCGAGCGACGGCGGACGACCGGAGAGATCCGCGTGCCGCGAGGGGCCGCGCTGACCATCGTGCAGGTCTCGGGCAACGGCTGGCGCGGCGAGCTTGGCATCGTCCGCGACTCGCCCCGCAACGTGCAGCGCAGCAAGATCCGCGTGTTCACGCATGGCCGCGAGGCGGCGGTCGTCGACCTCCCGGCCAAGCCGCTGCCGCTGCTCGGCGCGCTCGAGTTCGACGAGCTCGCGCTGACCGATCGCTTCGACGACGTGACCGCGGCCGAGCGCGAGCGGGTCCGCCAGCTGGTCCAGGCGCGCAGCGACGAGCTGATCGTCGATCTCGTCGCCCGCCATTCCAGCTTCGATCGCGCCGACAAG
>DATLLB010000612.1:0-18726 GCA_035538075.1 Enhygromyxa sp. | reverse complement strand
CCCCGAGCGCGTCGCGGGCCTGGTGTTGATGGCGACCTGGCCGGGGCTGCCCTACGGCACGCTGCCGGATCTGGCGATGATCCGCACGCTGGTCGGCTCTTCGATGAGCAAGCGCAGCGACCTCGACATGCTCGCGCGACTGGTGTTGCCCGAGCGCGAGCTGCCGAACGCGTGGCAGCACCTCGAGGGTTGGGTCCGATTGATGCGTGAGCAGCCGCCGCGACGGCGCACCTTCCTCGGTCAATTCGGGGCCATCACCACGCACTCGACCGGACACCGACTCGATCGCATCGCGGCCCCGGTCCGGGTCGTGACCGGCGACGAGGATCGCCTGGTGCCCGCGCGCAACAGCGAGCTGTTGGCGGCCCGCCTGCCCCGCGCCGAGCTCGAGGTGCTGCCCGGCGTCGCGCATGGGATTCCGTTCATCGATCGCGACGTCGTGCGTCGCAACGCCGGGCTCCTGCGGCCCTGAGCGCTATCCACAGAATCCGCCGCCGACGCCGGGCAGCAGCACGCAATTGCCACTCGAGCAGTGCGTGTCGATCGTGCACGGCGAGGCGAAGCCGCCGTCGCTGCAGACCCCGAGCACCGCATTGTCGAAGTGCACGCACGACCAGAGATTGGGGCAATGGTCGACGCTCGTGCACATTCCGAGCAGGCAGATTTCATCCTTGCTCGGCACGATCCCGGCGTTGCAGACGGCACCCTGGAGCCCGATCGGGCAGGTCTGATCGGCGGCGCAGGCCGGCATCTCGTAGCAGACGCCTTGCTCGTCGCGATCGAAGTCATCGATGCACACGGCATTCGAGGCGCAGCCGTCCTGCAGATAATTGACGGGATCGCAGCCATCGCCCGCGAGCGTCACGCAGACCTGATTGACGCAGGTCTGCGTGACCGCACACTGCTGATCGGAGCTGCAGCCGGGCACCGTGTTCGAGTGGCAGAGGCCGTCGAGCCCACAATATTCGTCGGCCGCACACTCGGGATCGTCGTCGCACTCGACCGCGCACAGCCCATTGGCGCAGCTCCTGCCGTCCGGGCACAGCTGCCCGCCGGCGCACGCGAACGGCTCGTCGTCGCCCTCGCTCTCGGTCGATTCGCCGTCCGTCGATTCATCACCCTCGCTGCCGGTGTCCGACGGCGCCACGCTGCCGAGGTTGGCGTCACACGCCGACGAAGCCAGCACAATCAACGAGCAGAATGTCCAGGTGCCGCGCATGCTACTCGAGCCCGCAATCTTGCTTCACGGAGGTGAGGTGAATCGAGTCGGGCCAGCGCGCGGCGAAGCTCGTCGCCTCTTTCTCGCCGGCCGCCTGCTTGCCCGCCTTGCAGAGCGCCCGCGCCTTGGCGGCGCGGCGCTCCTCCACGAATTGACCCTTGTCGAAGTCACGCTCGTGTTCGGCCACGAGCTTCAGCACCTTGCTTGAATGTCCCTGCTTGAGCGCAGTCGATATCGCCTGCATGAGCGCGACTTCATCCGCGAGCGTCTTTGGTGAGGCCGGCAGCTTGGGCTGCTCCTTCACCTTGGTGATCGCGGGCTTGGATGGCTCGCTCGGCTCGGGCGCTTCGGGCTCTGGCACTTCGGGTGCGGGCACGATCGGCTCGACCACTTCGGGCACTGGCTCCGGCTCCGGCTCGGCAGGCTCGATCGCCGCAGGCCGCTGCTCGACCACCGCCACGGGCTCGGGCGCACGATCACGATTGGCGAGCAGCGCGAGCCCACCACCGACGCCGCCGATCACAACCAGCGCGCCGACGATCTTGAGCACGACCGAGCCCGAACCGCCAGCGTTGGCCGCCAGCTCGACGGCGTCGTCCAGCAGCGGCCCGTGATCGAGCTCGGGCGGGGCCGGACCATCGACGAGTCGAGCCTCGATCGCCCCCCACACGCGCTCGCCAGCCCCAGCCGGCGGACCCGTGGCGCCGCGTTCGACCGCTTCGAGACGTTCGAGCAATTGCTCCGGTGTGGTCATCGCGTTGCTCCCTCGAGGTGCTTGGCCGCGGCGGCGCGCAGCTGTTGGCGGGCCGCTCGAAGCCGGGTGTAGATGGTGTTGACGTTGGCCCCGAGGCCCTCGGCGATCTCGACGACGGTCATGCCTTCGAGCTCGGCGAGCACGTAGACCGCACGCTTGTCGTCGTCGAGCTGCTCGAGCAGGGTGAGCAGCAGCCGTTGCGCGTCGCGTTGCGCCATCGGATCACCCTCGGGCGAGTCCGGCTTGGCAGCCGCGAGCGCGTCGACCTTGCGTTGGTGTCGCCACGAAGTGCGCCGCTGGGTTCGGACCACCCGCATCGCGATGCCGAACAACCATGTGCGGATCGACGAGCGGCCCTCGAACTCGTCGAGCCGTCGGGCCGCGACCAGGAACACATCCTGGGTCGCGTCCTCGAGCGCATGCTCGGGCGCGCCGAGCCGCCGAAGGCTGCGCCAGACGAACTCGAAGTGCTCGCGGTAGATGGCCGAGAGTCGAGCGCGCTCGTCGGGCGCAGTGCTGGTGGCGGGGTTCGGCACGGGTGCAGGAGGTGAGTGACCGGGACGGGCGGGATCCGTTGCGCGGCTCTCCCTCGCGCAAGACTATCGAGATCCCGCCCGCCCGGGCTCACTCGCAGTACTCGGCCGGCAGGCAGCGCCAGTCACCGGTCTCGACGTTGTAGCCACACATGCCGCCAAACCCACAGTCCTCGTCGAACGAGCACTCCATCGACTGCTCGCACCACCCCTCGCTGTCGGTCAGACCGCACGACACGCACTCGAACGAGATCCCGCAGTCATCGTTGATCACGCACTCCTTCTCGGGGATGTCACCGTCTCCGTCGCCGCTCGGATCGCCATCGCCGTCGCCGGTCGGATCGCCGTCGCCATCGCCATCGCCACCCGAGCACGCGCTGGCACAGTCGGCCCCGCACTGCTCGCTGTTGGCCAAACACTCGCCACACGCACCGCCGACGCAGAAGTCCATGCAGTCGGCGATCGGGATCCCGCACGACTCGAGCAGCGCGCACGCGTCATCGCAGATCTCCGCGCTGCTGTCGTCGTTGTCGGTGTTGTCGTCGTTGCTGTCGTTGTCGTCGTTGCTGTCGTTGTCGTTGTCGGCGTTGTCGTCGTTGCTGTCGCCGTCTCCGGTCTCGCCGTCGCCACCCCCCTCACCATCCTCGATGGTGACGCATGCGCTCGACAGCGAGAGCACGGCCGTGAGGCCAAACAGTCCGAAAGCGTGGAACAAGGCAGGGAACTGGGGAAGTCGTCGGGTCAGCATTTGAATGATGAGTGACCGGCTCTCGCGACTTCCGTTGCGGCCCTGCGAGCTCGGTAAAATTTTTTTAGAAGCGAGCTTCGAGCCCGATCAGCGCGCGAACGCCGACGGGCAGCGGGCGCCAGATCACGCCGACGTTGTCGATCTCGAAGCGCCGCCGCGTGAGCGGGACCCACGGCTCGATTGTGAGCCCGAGCGCGAGGTTGCGAATCGGCGACCACACCAGGCCCGGCGCGAGATCGATCGCCAGCCACGGGATGCTGCCGACCCGCACGTCGTCGAGCTTCATGCCGTACCCAAACAAGGCGCCGCCTTCGAAGCCGGCGCAGAGCGGAAACTCGAGCTTGCTCGGTCGATGCCGCAGCACTCCGCAGCCGCGCACGATCGCGAACGCGGCGTGCAGATCGGCGCCGCGATCGGGGTCGTCCTCGAGCCGCACCTCGCGACGAAAGCCGTAGTGACCTTCGAGCTCGAGCCGCGCGTGCTCCCAGGTCAGCGCAAGCGCGATGCGGACGATCGGACCCACGGGGAGATCGCCGTAGCTGACTCCGCCGTGCGCACGAAGGCCGATCAGAAACGGACGCCTGCTCGGCTCGGGCGGCGTGACCGGAGCTGGCGGCTCGGGCTCGGGCTCGGGCTCCGGCTCAGGCTCAGGCTCAGGTTCAGGCTCGGGCTCGGGCTCTTCGATCTCCTCCGCCTGCTCGGCCTGCTCGACGACGGCCTCGCTCGCGCCCATGCGCTCGAGCACGGTCGGATCGATCGCCATCGCAGCCAGCAGCGCGGCGGCTTGCGCCAACACTTCGCAGTCCTCCCCGACCATCGAGCGCTGTCGGGTCGCGTCGGAGGTGACCGTCCACAAGCGCAGGTCCCAGGCGCCGTCGGCCTCGCGTCGCACTCGAGCGATCGCCGAGAGTCGCCGATCGCCCTGCTCGGCCACCGGTCCGCCGAGCAAGCGCTCGAGCTCGGCCACGACCTCGGCTTCGCTCGGGCACTCGTCGCTCGGGGCATCCCAGGCAAACTCGACGCCGCCGTCCGCCTCGGGAGCGCTGGCCAGCGCGCGATCGGTCACGCACAGACCAAGCGCCGTCAGACCCCAAGCTGCGAGTCGGACGAGACGAGGGCGCCAGAGCACGAGGCGAGCATCCTTTCTGGATTCGGAATCTGCAACCGCTGAGAGGCACTGACTGTCGCGTCAGCCGTGATAGCTTCGCCAAGCCTCCGCCATGCCTTATCAGGTCTCCCGCACGGACACGGGCCAATTCGTCCTCACCGACCCCACGACCGACACGGTCGTGATCGACGACGACCTCGCGCAGGGCTTTGCGAAGCTCGAGCAAGTCGTCGCCGGCAAGCCTGCGCTGGCCCCCGCGCCGCCGTCCGGCGCCAGCCAGGGGCCGTCGATCTTCGAGTTCCGCGGCGGTCCTCGCTACACGCCGATCCTGCTCGCAATCGTGCTGCCGTTCGCGTGGCTCGCGGTCATGTACTTCGCGCTCGCCAACCTGCTGTCGGAGACCGCGATCGACAGCCGCTCGAGCAACGACACCGAGGCCAAGCTCGAGCAGCTCGAGCGCGAGCTGAAGTCTCTGCGCAGCGAGGTCAGCGGCGCCCCGCGAACGCCCAAGACCAAGCCCAAGCGGCCCAAGGACGCGAAGCAATCGGGCAAGATCGAGGACCCCGAGGCGCCCGAACAAGAGCCGTCCGAGCAACCGCCGCCCGAGCCCGCTGCGGCGAGCCCGACCGCGAGCGCGGGACCTTCCTGAGTCGCGCGGAGCTCGATCGTGGAGTTCAACTCGCTCGAGTATCTGCTGCTGCTGCTGGTCAGCTGCGTGCTGTTCTTCGGCGCGGGCTACCGCGCGCGGCTGGTCGTGCTGATCCTCGCCAGCCTGATCTTCTATGCGGCGTGGAGCGTCCCGCTGGTCAGCCTGGTCGTACTCTCGGCCTTCGTCGACTACGGGGCCGGGCTCGCGCTCGGCACGTACGAGCAACCGAGCAAGCGCAAGCTGGTGCTGGCGATCAGCTTGATCGTGAACCTCGGCCTGCTCGGCTACTTCAAGTACGCCAACTTCTTCCTCGACAGCATCCACGCGACGTTCGATCTGGGCCCCGGCGGCGAGGTGCTCGACGTCGTGCTGCCGCCGGGCATCAGCTTCTACACGTTCCAGACCATGTCCTACACGATCGACGTCTATCGCGGACAGATCCGCCCGACGTCGTCGTTCCTGCGCTTCTTCCTGTACGTCAGCTTCTTTCCGCAGCTGATCGCCGGCCCGATCGAGCGCGCCGGTCACCTGCTCGTGCAGTTCGATCAGGCCGCGACCCGCAGGTTCTCGGTCGAGAACCTGGTCAGCGGATCGCAGATGATCGTGTGGGGCATGTTCAAGAAGGTCGTGATCGCCGACCAGTGCGGACGACTGGCCGATCAGGTCTACGCGAACCCGGGCGCCTACGATGGCTGGAGCGCGTTGGTCGCGACCTATGCGTTCACCCTGCAGATCTATTGCGACTTCTCGGCCTACTCGGAGATCGCCCGCGGCTCGGCGCGGATCTTCGGCATCGATCTGATGCGCAACTTCGATCAGCCCTACTTGAGCCGCAGCGTGGCCGAGTTCTGGCGACGCTGGCACATCTCGCTGTCGAACTGGTTTCGCGACTACGTCTACATCCCGCTCGGCGGCAATCAGAAGGGCACCGGGCGCACGCTCGCCAACCTGACCATCACGATGTTCCTGTCCGGCCTCTGGCACGGCGCGGCCTGGACCTTCGTGATCTGGGGCCTCTATCACGGCCTGCTGCTGCTGCTCGGGGCCCAGCTCGGTCGCAAGCTGCGAGCCAAGCTGCCCGACAACACGCTCACGCGCGTGGCCTGGTGGTTCCTGTGCTTCCACCTTGTGGTGTTCGGCTGGATCCTGTTTCGTGCCAGCGGGATGGATCAATTCGCGACGGTGGTGAGCGCGATCGCGATCGACGTTGGCCAGCTGTTCGTCGGCGGTCCGGGGCCCAGCGACGAGCAGTTGCTGTTCATCGCCGGGATGTTCGGGTTCGTCGCGATGTCGGCGCTCGAGCGGCGCCATCGGCTGCTGCACCGGGTCTGGTCGTCGTCGACCTTCTCGGTGGTGTTCGCGACCGCGCTGATCGTCGCGCTGCTGCTGCTCGGCCTGCCCGATGGGCCGGCGTTCATCTACTTCCAGTTCTGAGCGCATGGACCACGAGGCTCCGCACACGCACTGGATTGCTGGGCGCATCGTCGATGGCGAGCCGCTGCCGGCTGGCTCGCCTTGGTCATGGCTCGCGGCGGTGCTCAGCTTGGTGCTCGCGATCGATCTGCTGCTGGGCTTCGAAGCTGCGCCCGCGCCCAGCAGCCCCGAGGCCGAGAGCGCCGACGTGCGTGCGCAGCTGCTCGCGGCCAGCGAAGCTGCGGCCCAGGGTCGGCCGGCGTTCGTGCTGGTCGGCGACTCGGTGCTCGCCGGCGATGTCATGGCGGCCACCGTGCCCGACTGGCGATCGCAGCGAGTCATCGATCACATGCGCGGCGAGCTGGGTCTCGGCAGCGACGCCGAGCTGCGCCAGGTCGCGTTCGATGGGCTGCTGCCGGTCGACGCGTTGCGGGTGCTCGCCGAGCTCGATCGCCTCGATCCCGCGGGCGAGGTCCGGTTCGTGCTCGAGCTCAACCTTCGCTACTTCTCGCCGCACTACGCCGAGCAACGCGACTGCACGCGGCCACAGCTGTGCGAGCTCGGGCGCACGCAGCTCGCCACCAGCACGCTCGCGCACGCGGTCTGGGGGGTGATCGAGAGCGCCAGCCTCGGCCGCGACTGGCTGCGTGAGCGCGCGCCGATCCACCGTCATCGCGCGCAGCTCGAGCAGCCCAACCTGGCCGAGCTCGACGGCCTCGCGGTCGCGCGCGCGGGCGCAAATGCGAGTGGGCCCACGCAGGCCGAAGGGCTCGCGCGCGTGCAGGCCCACTACCGCGACAGCTCGCTCGACGACGACCACGCGCAGGCCGAAGCGCTGGCGCAGATCATCGATCGCCTGCGCGCGCGCGAGCGGCCGGCCGCGCTGTTCCTGACCCCGCTCGAGGACGAGTTCGTGAGCGCGACCTTGCCCGGCAATCGGCTCGGTCACGCCTACCAGCAGCTCGCCACGCGGATCCACGATCGCGCCCTCGCGCCGCCGGGCTCGGGCGTAGGTCACGGCATCGAGCTGCTCGACCTCGATCACCCGCTGTTCGAGTCGGCGTACTTCCTCGATCACGTCCACCTCGATCCCGAAGGCAACCGGCTGCTCGCGCTCAACCTCCTGCACGAGCTCGGGCTGCCGCAGCGCGAGCGGCCGTTCGAGTGGATGATGGTGCACACCGAGGATCACGATCGCTCGCTCGTGCACCGTCGCGGGCTCGGCTATGCCGACGGCGGCGCGTGGACGGCCTTGTTTCGCGAGCCCGAGGGCGTGGCGGTGAGCCCGAGCGGCGACTGGATCGTGATCGCCGACACCGGCAACCATGCGCTCCGGCAGCTGCGTGGCAGCATGCAGATCGTCGAGCGCTTGGCCGGGATGCCGCGCAGGTCCGGACGCGACAACGGCCCCGCCGACCGAGCCCGACTCGATCACCCGCGCTCGCCCGAGATCGTCGGCCACAGCGTGTACTTCCTCGACGGCAAGGGCCGTCGCGTGCGGCGAGTGGTCGACGGCGCGGTCGAGACGCTGCGGTGGTCGGGCTTGCGCTGCGATCGCTACGACGAGCTCGAGGCGCGCAGCGTCGACGGCCGCACGCAGCTCTACTTGCTGTGCGCGGACGATCGAGTGCTGATCGTCGATCCCGACGCGCGCGCGGCCGAGCTCGGCTTCGACCCGCGCTCGCACGCGATGGTCGAGGGCGTGCGTGCGCTCGAGCCCACGCATGACGGTCGCCTGCTGCTGGCCGACGCGCAGTCACGCATCTGGTCGGTCGCGCTCGAGCAGCGCGAGCACGCGCCGACGCTGCTGTTCGGCAACACCGCCAGCGAGCTGCTCCCGCAGGGGCGTCAATTCAGCTACCCGTTCGCGCTCGACGAGCTGCGCCTCAACCGGATCGTCGGCATGGAGTGGGTCGATCGCTACGGCGCGCTGCTCGTGCAGGACGAGCACGATCTCGGGCGCAAGCACGAGCGCCTGCACTACGAGCAGACCGAGCGCGTGCACCTGCGCCTGCTCGACCTCGATGCCGGGCTGATCTACCCGTGGATCAAGGCCATCCCGCATGGCGAGGCCTTTCACATGTGGAACGAGGTCGCGCAGAACCTCGTGTCCTACTACCACTTCGGCGCGATGGCGATCGCTCAGCACGACGCGTCGCTGGTCTACGTCGAGCGCGAGCGCTCGCGCGTGTTTCGGATCGCGGACGGGCTGCTGGCCGCCGCCAAATCCGGCAATCACCACACCGCGCGCGCGCGGATCGAGCTCTGGCAGCCGCTCGGCAACGCGAGCGCGCGCGAGATCGGCGAGACCCTGCGACCCGATCGCTACCTCGCGCGTCGCCACGAGCCGATCCCGCGCGCGGGACCCTACGTGGGCGTGATGGTCGGATCGTCGCTGACGGCCATCTCCGATCGGCTCGGCAACTACTCGCTCGCGCGGCTGCTCGAGCTCGAGCTGCAGGCCGAGCTCGGCTATCGCGACGGGATCCGGCTCGATCTGTTTCAGCGCGTGCGCTCGCCTCGCGACAGCGTCGACGAGCTCGAGCGCTTTCTGGCTGGCGGCGGGCCGCCGCCGGACATCATGCTGATCGAGCTGCACGAGTCGATCGATCTGGATCGCATCGAGCGGCTCGCGGAGCGTCACGACGCTCTGGTGATCGTCTACGACGACTCTGCGATGCTGGCCGACGGTCACGACGGGCTGCGGGCCAGCTCGACGGCGATCCGAGCCCGGATCGAGGACGCCCGATCGCGCGGGTTCGTGGTGCTCGAGCCTTCGGATCTGCTGCTGCGCGAGCTTCTGGTCGAGAGCCCGTGGAGCAACCAGCCATGGAGCACCGGCCTGCATCACGGCGCGCCGTGGGCCGTCGAGCTGAGCGCCAAGACCTACGCGAGCCTGGCCTATCCGGCGATTCGCGAGTTCCTTCGCGGACGCACGCCCGCGCGTGAGCGCGAGCGCGAGAAGGCGGGAGCACGATGAGCACCCGCGAGCCCGCGCCGCTCGTGTGGGTCGACGGCCGCGTCGTCGACGAGCATCCGCGCCCGCGAACGCCCTGGCAGCAGATCCTCTCGATCGTCCTCTTGCTGTGGCTGTGCGACTTCGCCTTGGGTCTGCGTGCGACGCCAATCGAGCCGAGCGAGCTCGACGCGGCGCAGCTGCGAGCCACGCTGACGCGCGCCCACACGCACGCGCAGGCGGGGCGCCGCTCGATCCTCTTGATCGGCGACTGGGACTCGCAGCAGCTGCTCGAGTCCATGCGACGCGAGCTCGCGCGCTCGGTCCAGCCGTCGGTCGCGCTCGAGCAGGTGGGCTTCGATGGGCTGCTCCCGAGCGACGCGCTGCGGCTGGTCGCCGAGCTCGATCGCTTCGATCCCGGCGGCGAGGTCGAGCTGGTCCTGCAGATCGATCTCGGTTTCTTCGCGGAGCAGCAGGCCGAGCGAGACGACTGCACGCACGCGGCCACCTGCGCGCTCGGGCCGTTCACGACCACGCAGGGCATGCGCGAGCGCTTGCTCGATCACACGCTCGTGCACCGCCGCCAGCAAAGCCCGCCGTCGCTCGATCGGCTGGCGGGACTCGCCGTCGCGCGCGAGGCCAACGCGGAGCCCAAGCCCGATCACGACGCCGAGTCCCGCTACCGCAGCGCCGTCATCGAGACTGAGCACGCGCAGCTACAAGCACTTCGTGCGCTGCTCGATCGCGCGAGCGCCCGCCAGCGCACGCTGACCTTGTTCCTGACTCCGCTCGCCGACGGCTTCGTGCGGCGCACGTTCGAGCCCGGCGCGCTCGGCCGCCAGTACGCTGCGCTCGCCGGGCTGATCAACGACCACGCCGATCCCCGGATCGCGCTGCTCGACCTCGATCATCCGCTGTTCGTCGACGAGCACTTCACGGATCACGTGCGGCTCGACGACGAGGGCTCGCGCCTGCTCGCGCTCAACCTCCTGCGCGAGCTCAACCTGCCGCTCGAACGGCGCCCGTTCGAGCAAGCGATCATCCATCCCGAAGGCCACGACCGCTCGCTCGTGCACCGCGTCGACTCGGGCTACGAGGAGGGCGGCGCCTGGATGGCGCGCTTCGATCGGCCCGAGGGCGTCGCGGTCAGTCGGGACGGCGCCACGATCGTCATCGCCGACACGCACAACCACGTGCTTCGCCAGCTGCGGGGCAACATGCAGTTCGTCGAGACCGTCGCGGGCACGCCCGAGCAGCCCGGCCACGCCGACGGCCGCGCGGCCCTGCTCGATCATCCGCGCGCCGTCGAGCTGCTCGGCGACGCCGCGTGGTTCATCGACGGTCCGCAGCGCGAGCGCCTGCGGGTGCTCGCCGACCACGAGGTCCACACGCCCCGCTTGCACGGGACCAGCTGCGCCAGCTACCAGGCTCTGCGCGCGCACGCAGACGCGATCTGGGCGCTGTGCAGCGACAACCGAGTCCTCCGCATCGACGTCGCGCGCGAGCACGTCGAGCTCGTGTCCGCACGTGCCCCCGCGCAGCTGGTCAGCTTCGATGTGTCCGCCGACGCGATCTACTTCGCCGATGTCGACGGCCGGCTCTGGCGTCGTGCCCTCGACGACGGCGAGCTCGGCTCGTGGGACAACTTCTTCGCCAACGACGCCGAGTCGCTGCTGCCCCACGGCCACCGCGTCGGTTACCCGTACGCCTACGACGAGCTGCGCCTGGCCAAGGTCGTCGATCTGCGCTTCATCGAGCGCTACGGCGGACTCCTGGTCGCCGACGAATTCCCGCTCGCGAAGGACGACGCGCTGCTGACCGAGCGCACGCAGCTGCGCTACTTCGATCTCGACGCCGAGCGCATCCTGCCGAGGATCAAGCCGATCCCCCACGGTGAAGCGCACGCGCTCTACAACCACCGGGCCGATCAGATCGTCTCGTACTGGCACCTCGGCGCGATGGCGATCGCCCAGGACGACGCCTCGCTGATCTGGCTCGAGCAGCACCGCTCACGCCTGCTTCGCGTCGCCGATGGCTTGCTCGGCGTGGCCAAGTCCGGCAACCACCACACCCGCAAGATCACGGTCCCGCTGCTGCAGACGCTGGCCGGGATCTCGCGCACGGTCGAGTCGCAGCTGCGACCCGATCGCTACCTCGATCGCCGTCACGAGCCGCTCGCGCGCAATGGCCCGTACGTGGCCGTGCTGTTCGGCTCGTCGATGAGCTCGATGTCCGATCGGCTGTCCAACTACTCGCTGGGTCGGCGGCTCGAGCTCGAGCTGCAGCGCGAGCTCGGCTACCGCGAGCTCGTGCGGCTCGATCTCTTTCAGGTCTCGTGGGCGGCGGCCTCGTTCGGGCAGAGCGTCAACAACTTCGCCAACTGGATGAAGGCTTCGGTCCCGCCCGACGTGATCTTCATCGAGGCCCACGACTTCGGCGGCGGCAGGTGGTTCATGCGCGACACCAAGACCCGCACCGAGGTGGTGGCCACCTTCAATCAGCTGCGCCAGCTGGCGGATCGCTACGACACGCTGGTGGTCTTCTACGACCTCTCCTCGCTCGAGGCCAACCGCCGCGACGGCATGCGCTCGACCGATCCGGAGACCCGCGAGCTGCTCGAGCAGGCCGAGCGGCTCGGCTTCGTGGTGCTCGATCCCGGCGATCGGCTGCTGCGCGAGCTCTTGCGTCACTCGCCGTGGGGCAATCAACCGTTCGCGGAGAACCAACACCACGGCGCGACCTGGGCGGTCGACATGACCGCCCACGCGTTCGCGACGATGCTCTCGCCGACCTTGCGCGAGTTCTTCCGCGATCGGATCCCGGCGCGCCTGCGTGAGCGTCCGGCCGGCGAGTTCGAGCAGCGCCGGTTCGAGCCGCTGCGGCTCGCGCTCGACGAGGTCCCGCTCGACGCCAGCAAGCTCGCGCGCGTCGATCCTGGCTACGTGCAGACCGACCTCGTCGACACGCAGCTGCGCGTCTACGTCGACCTCGCGGGGTTCGGCGACAAGGCCGACGCCGAGCTCGACGCGCTCGCCGTCGCCGTCATCCACACCGTGCTGCGCGAGGACGTCTACGCCGACTTCGCCGACCGCCTGCGGCTCGAGCTGGTCGAGTTCGGCAACTACGACGAGTACGGCAACGGCGTGCTCGAGTCGGCCGAGTCGAAGTGGTCGCGCGAGCTCGACCGCGCCGGGCTCGAGCAGTTCTTGCGCGAGCACCCGTGATCAATCGCCATAGCGCCGCAGGGCCAGGGAGATCAGGGTGAAGGCCGCCGCGACGCCGATGCACACGATCGCGAGCCAATACATGATCTGGTCGACACCCTGCTCGGGGTTTCCGTACATGCCGATCACCGCCGAGCCGATCGCGATGGCGAGAAAGAGCAGCGCCGTGATGATCATGTCGTGTCCCTCCGAGCTCGGAGGGACTGCAGCAACCGTGCCGGCCAACACGGCGCGCTCAGCTACCAGAACAGCCCGACGACCAGCAGCGTCGCGAGCAACGCCGCGACGTTCATGCCCACGCCCGCGCGCACGAAGTCGACGAAGCGATAGTCGCCGAGCTTGGCCACCATCATGTTGGTCTGATAGCCGAGCGGCGTCGCGAACGAGCAGCTCGCGGCGACCGTGACCACGATCAACATGCGCCGCGGATCCATGCCGAGGTCGGCGGCCACGGTCGTGACGATCGGGAACATCAGCACCGCCGCGGCATTGTTGGTGATCATCTGGGTGAACAGCGAGGTGACGATGAACACCGCGGCGAACACCGCCAGCGGCCCGAGCGGCGCGGCCGGGGCCAAGATCAGCTGCCCGACCGCCGCCGCGAGGCCCGACTCGGTCATCGCGGTGCCGAGCCCAAACGCCATCGCGATGGTGACGAACACCTCGACGTCGAGCGAGCGCCTGGCCTCGCGCGGGCTGATCGCCTTGCCGAGCAGCAGCACGACCGCGGCGCCAAACACCGCCACGACCAGCGGCACGCTCGTGCAGGCCGGGATCACGATCATCAGGGCCATCACCGTCAGCACGCTGGCGGGCTGGCCCAGCAGCCCCGGCCGCGCGCGCGTCGGCGAGGGCTTCGGGGTGACGGCCGGCGCATCGCCGGCCGGCTCGACCGTACCGGGCAGCAGCCGCGCGCCGAACACGGTCATGAACGCGATGCACACGATCGCGATCGGGAGCCCGAGCTCGGCGAGCTCGAACACGCCGAAGCTCTCCATCCCGACGTTCTCCATCATCCCCGCGACCACCAGGTTGGTCGAGGTCCCGACGATCGTGCACATGCCCCCGAGCATCGCCGCGTAGGAGACCGGGATCAGCAGCCGCTTGGGCGCCAGGCCGCGCTCGATCGCGAAGCGCCGCACGGCCGGAGCCAGCATCGCGACGACCGGCGTGTTGTTGAGCACCGACGACACACCCGCGGTCGCCAGCATCACCCGCAAGGTCGCCCCGCTCTCGCTCGGCGGCTTGCCGTCACGATCGGACTCGAGCAACCATCGCGTGAGCCGATCGAGCGCGCCCGAGTTCTCGACCGCGCGCGCGACCACGAACAAGCCCGCGACCGCCAGCACGCCATGGTTGGCGAAGCCTGCGAACGCCTCGTTCACATCGAGCACGCCCGCGATCGTCAGCGCCGTGACGCCGCCGGTCAGCAGCACGTCGGGCCCCAGCCACTCGCGCACGAGCCCGATCAGGATCACCAGCACCACCACCAGCGTTAGCCAGGCATCGACTCCGAGATTTTGAAGGTAATGCATGGGTTATTTGCTGGCCGGCCGGCGCCGTGTCGGCTGACTCGACCCTATAGCAGCTTTTGAAGGCTATTTCTTTTTACACGGTTTGGTGCCAAGAAATACTGATCTCACCAGCGCGAAAACGCGCAAACGCCGGGCCGACACGAGGTCGACCCGGCGCTCTCGAAGTGCACCGATCCTCTATTACTGCTGGAAGCAGTAGATCGGCATCAGCGTCGCGCACGACTGCGGCCCGCACGACGACCAGGTGCTGGTCAGCGAGGTCGTGCGCCCGACGGTGCCCAAGAAGTTCACGTTGGCCGAGGTGAAGTTGTTGCAGATGTTCGCGCCCTGCGTGCCGGAGCCGGTGGTCCCGGTGCGAACCAGCCGGATGCTGCTCTCGCAGGCGGTGGCCAGCGTGTCGGCCGTGAGCCCGCCGAACTCGTCGCGGGCGATCGCATTGTCGATCGAGCCGTCGGTGAGGTCGGTCCAGTTGTCGGCGACCTTGGTCCCGGTGACCAGGAAGTAGGGGACCGTCGACTTGAGGAAGCGGGTCGAGGGCGAGCCGCCCGACACGGTCGAGATCCAGGCCATGTAGGTGCCCGGCAGCCCGGCCGCCTGCGCGCGCTGGTTGCAGATCGCGTCGGCCCCGTTGACGCCGCCGAGGTTTCCCGTGTGCAGGCTGCTGGTTGCGAACACCAGCCGCGCCTCCCACTTGCACGTCGCCGAGCATCCGTCGAGCGAGCCGTTGTTGCCGTCGTCGCACTCCTCACCCGCCTGCGTGAAGCCGTCGCCGCAGGCCGCGAGCTCGCAGGAGTTGGTGCAGGCGTCGTTGTTGTTGCCGTTGCCGTCGTCGCAGTCCTCGACGCCCTGGTGGATGAACCCGTCGCCGCAGCTGGCCAGCTCGCACATGCTGACGCAGCTGTCGGTGTTGATCATGTTGCCGTCGTCGCAGTCCTCGACGCCGACGTGGACGATCGCGTCACCACAGGCCGCGTTCTCGCAGGCGTTCGTGCACGCGTCGTTCTCGTTGCCGTTGCCGTCGTCGCACTCCTCCACGCCCGCCTGTACGAAGTTGTCACCACAGACGGCCAGCTCGCAGGCCACACACGCGTCGTTGTTGTTGCCGTTGCCGTCGTCGCACTGCTCGACGCCCTCCTGCACGAAGGTGTCGCCGCAGACGGCCAGCTCGCAGGCGATGCAGGCGTCGGTGTCGACGTCGTTGCCGTCGTCGCACTCCTCGAAGCCGTCGTGGATGAAGGTGTCGCCGCAGACCGCCGCGGTGCACATGCTCGTGCAGTCGTCGCTGTCGACGTCGTTGCCGTCGTCGCACTCCTCCATCGGCTGCAGGATCCCGTCGCCGCAGCTCTCGATCAGGCAGCTCGGCCCGCAGCCGTCGCCCTCCTCGAGGTTGCCGTCGTCGCAGGCCTCCACTCCGACCTGCACGAACGAGTCGCCGCACACGGCCAGCACGCACGCGCTCGTGCACGCGTCGGTGTCGTCGGCGTTGGCGTCATCGCATTCTTCGCCCGGATCGGTGTTGCCGTCGCCGCAGAAGGGATCGCCATCTCCATCGCCGTCGCCATCGCCGTCGCCATCTCCATCGCCATCTCCATCACCATCGCCATCGCCGTCCCCATCACCATCGCCGTCCCCGTCGCCATCCCCGTCTCCGTCGCCATCGCCATCGCCATCGCCAGTTTCGGTCGAGTCGGTGAACCGGGTCTCCGTCGCATCCACGGCGTCGTCGGTGCACGCGAGCACCAGCGAGCAGGCGACCGTGACCGTCAGAAAAGAACCAAGGCCATGCTTGTGCATGGCTAATTGGTGCCAAGCACGATCACCAAAGTCCAGCGGCCGATCTCACCGCACCGCTCGCGCGAGTACGAGCGTCAGCTCGAAGTCGATGTCGGTCGGCGTGGGACCTGTGATCGCGAGGATGCGCTGCTCTAGATCGGCGAGATAGCGACTCGCCTCATTCGGCGCGAGCGTGCGCAAATACGCCGCACCAAAGGATGTCGAGGCTGAAAAGCCGACCATTTGTGCCGCAGTCATGGGCACAAAGTTGGGTACGGCTTCGGCCGCCAACAGCTCGAGGCTCGACTCCGCTTCGACCCACTGCCGTGTCACGCCTGTCGTGGTCACCCGCACATCCTGATGCTTGCGCCACCGCGTCGCGAACTCTTCGGCGATGATCCCCGCGAGCGCGCTCGGCATGTTCGGGAACAGGTAGCGCCAGGCCGCGAACACGCCTCCGGGTCGCAACCACCGACCGACCTTGGCCAGCACTGCCGGTCCATCCATCCAGTAGAGCGCGTTGGCGCAGCAGATCAGATCGACGCCGCGCTCGGGCAGCTCGGCCAGCTCAGCGCGAACCGACTGCAGCTCGACCGTCGGCGCCGCGTCCCGAAGGTGACTGGCCATCGCCGCGTCGGGCTCGACCGCGATCACGCGATCGAAGCGACGACTCAGCTCCGCGCTGACCAGCCCGGTCCCCGCTCCGAGATCGACCGCGAGCGCACGCGGAGGCGCGAGCTCGACCGTGATCCGGTCGTACAGCGAGGCCGGGTACGGCGGACGAAAGGCGCGATAGACCGCGTGGGCGAGGCCAAAGTCGGGCGAGGTGGACATGGCGGGAGCGGATCAGTCGATAGCGTACTTGCGAACCCAGGTGCGTACGACCGAGCGCTCCTCGTTGAACATCACGTAGGCCGAGCCATCGCTGCCCGCGAGCGCCGTGACGCCGCGGCTGCGCGCGAACACCCGGTCGACGCCGAGCAGCTCGCCGGACGCATCGACCCGCGCGACGAACGAGAACTTGTAGTCCCACGGCCACCAGACGTCGCCCTCGTAGCTGATCTCGCCGGTCACGATCAGGCTCCCGTCGGCGAGCGGCTCGACGGCGAGCGGCCACTCTTGGCTGGCGGTCGTGAGGCCGAAGTCGTCGCACTTCGCGTCGCCGTCGTGGAAGCGACGCTGCCAACCACGACCGTCGAAGTCGTGGATGCCGATCGCCGCATCGCGTGCAGGAAAGCCGGGCAGAAATCCGACGTAGGCGAGGCGTGAGTCGTCGAGATACGAGAGCGCCCAGGCCGTCTCGAGCTCGGGCAGCGGCGCGGTGCCGAGCTCGGTCCCGTCGGGCGCGAGGGTCGTGAGCACCGTGCTACCCGCGTGCGCGAGGGTCCCGTCGGGACCGACCGTGAATGTCGAGGTCTCCAGCGTCTTCATCCACTCGAGCGCCCCGGCGCTCGAGATCGCGTACAGGTGCTTCTCGCGAAACGGAAAGCCGGCCTGCAGCGCGACCACGCCGGTCGCGGTCGGTTCGATCTCCATCGCTGCCCCGGCCTGGAGATCGAACGTCCACAGGTGCTCGCCGGTCAACGTGATCGCCGAGACCAAGGCGGGGTTCGGGTAGTTCTGGAAATGCAGGAGGTACAGCACGCCAGCTTGATCGATCGTCGCGTCGTGGAGCCCAGGAGCGACCGGCGACTCGATCGTCCAGGCGATGTCGCCGTCGGGCGTGATCGCGTCGATGCGCGGCATGAGGCCGTTCTGCCAGGCAACGCTCAAGATGGTGTCGTCGGGCCCCGGCAGCAGCGCGACGCCGCCGCTTCCGATGTTTGGATCGCCGAGCGCGAGCGTCCACTCGATGTCGAGGCTCGGCGTCGGGTGGCCCCAGTCGAGGCCACACTCGACGTCGCACGGGTCTTCGAACTCGAAGCTCACGACCTCGCCGTCGAACGTGGTGCCGGTCCGGCAGTCGGCGCTGCCGCTCGGCTCGCCGTCGCCATCGCCATCGCCATCGCCATCGCCATCACCATCGCCATCGCCGAGAGTCTCGGACTCTTCGGCGTCGGTCGTCGGGTCACCGTCGCCCGGAGCTTCGGTCCCCGACTCGGCGCTCTCGCCCGCGTCCTGCGGGGCTTCGCTCGACTCGGCACATGCGAGCAATGCCAAGCCGAGCGATAGCCAACGCAGATCGAGTTGCATCCGCGCGAGTGTAACTCAGGGCGCGGGCAGATAGCCCTCGAGATCGGCCGCCGAGCGCGGGGCGATCTTGAAGGTCGCGTTCGAGAGGTTGAGCGGGCCCTGAATCGCAGTGAACGTGGCGCCCAGGCCGAGGTCGGCAAACTCGACGTCGCCATCCACCACGTTGAACACGTAGTCGTCGATGGTGCCGGTCGCCGTGCCATCGTCGACGACGAGCTCACCACCGCCCGGCATGTCGACGACCGTGAGCTCGCCCTCGACGCGGACGAACACGCTCTCCCAGGTCGCGTCGATGTCGGCGAGCGCGAGCACGTTGGGGCCCGGCAACAAGTCGAGCTCACCGATGATCGCGACGCCGCCGTTGAGCGCGTTGATCTCGTAGACCTCGTTGAACTTCCCGCTCACGCCGAGCACATCGACGACGTCGCCGATCTCGATGTCCGCGAGGTTCGGCGAGTTCTCGCCGACGTACACCCAGATGGCGCTGTTCGGCCCGCCGTCGACCTCCTGCACCCAGAGGCCGTCGCTGCGCTTGCCCGTGACCCACACGTCGGAGACTGCCACCCAGCCCCAGATGCTCCCGTTGCGGATCTCGTAGACGGAGGCCTCTTCGGCAGCGTC
>DATLLB010000611.1:0-20140 GCA_035538075.1 Enhygromyxa sp. | reverse complement strand
CGAGCGCGAGGGCGAAGAGGCGCTGGCGCTGCGGCTCGAGCTCGCGCGGCTGGCCGAGGACAAGCTCGGCGATCGGCGTGAAGCGATCGCCGGCTGGAACGCGGTGCTCGAGCACCACGGCGAGCATGAGAAGGCCCTCGAGGCGCTCGCGCGCCTGTACGAGCGCGAGTCTCGTTGGGCCGAGGCCGCCGAGATTCGCCATCGCCAGGTCGCGATCGCCGACTCGATCGGCCGCGCCGTCAAGCTGCTGACCGACATCGGCCACATCTACGCGGAGCGGCTCCGCAACCAGCACGACTCGATCCGCGTGTGGCGGGAGATAGCGCGCCTGGTGCCTGGTCACGACAAGGCCCTGCGGACGCTGCGGGACGCGTACGTGGCCGCGGGGATGTGGGACGAGCTGACCGATCTCTACGTCGCGCAGGGACGCGTGTCGGATCTGGTCGACGCGCTGCAGAGCGCGGCCGATCGCGTGAGCGCGACCGAGGAGCGCGTGAGCCTGTACCGTCGCGTCGCGCAGCTGTGCCGCGAGCGGCTCGGCCAGCCCGAGCGCGCGGTCAAGGCCCTCGAGCGCACGCTCGCGATCCAGCCCAACAACTTGGTGGTCGCGCGCGAGCTACTGCCGATCTATCGGGAGCAGAGCAACTGGGCGGCGTTGATGCGGACCATCAACGTGCTGCTCGAGGCCAGCGACAAGGTCGACGAGAAGCTCGAGTTGATCGAGCAGCTGCGCGAGGTCGCGGCCGACAAGCTGCAGTCGCCCCAGCTGACGTTCCAGTGGGCGGCGCGAGCCTACGAGCTGCGCCCGACCGACGAGACGCTGCGCACCCAGCTGGAGAAGGCGTCGGCGAGCAGCGACAACTGGGACGAGCTGACCCGCATCTTCGAGCGGCGGATCAATCATAAATTTGGGGGCGAGCGTGGCGTCGGCGACAGCGAGACGAGCGGCGAGATTGCGGTCCAGGCGGTGCGGCGCGCGGACCAGGCCGAGCAGCTGCTGTTGCTCGGCAAGCTGGCCGTGATCGCCCGCGATCACCTGTCGAAGCCCGACGACGCGCAGCGCTACTTCCGACGCATCATCGAGCTCGATCCGACCAACGAAGGCGCCATGACGGCGCTCGAGGGCATCTACACCTCGACGCGGCGCTGGGATGATCTCAGCGAGGTCTACCGGCGGCGGCTCGACGTCGCGCCCAGCGACGCGGCTCGGCTGCTCACGCTGCGTGGGCTCGCGCGCCTGCAGGAGCAGCAGCTGCGTGATCTCGACGCGGCGGTCGAGACCTACGATCGGATCCTCGCGATCGAGCCGGAGGACCGCGCGGCGCTCGATGCCCTGGCCAACATCCTGCGTGGTCGCGGCGAGTGGCAGCGGCTGTCCGAGGTGCTGCAGCGCAAACTGGAGATCCCAAGCCAGCCCGAAGGCACGCGGCCGATCGAGCCGAGCGACATCCCGGTGCTGTTCGAGCTCTCGCACGTCCGCGCGGCGCGGCTCGGGCAGGGCGATCGGGCGATCCAAGGCTTCTTGAAGATCCTCGAGCTCGAGCCGCTGCATCGCGCCAGCGTCGAGGCGCTCGAGGACATCTACCGGGCCGACTCGTCGACCGGCGTCACGATCATGCGTGGGCTGCTGCCGTACTACCGGCGGGTCGGCGATCGCACGCGCGAGGCCGAGGCGATGGAGGTGCTGCTGGCGGCGGTCGAGGATCAGCCGGAGAGCGGCGACGATGCGGCCGCGCGCGAGCGTCGGCGCGAGCAGAAGTCGCAGCTGGCCGGGATCTACGAGCAGATGCCCGAGCGGCGCGGCGAGGCGCTGCGCATCTACGCCGAGCTGTTCCGCGGCGACGCGTCCGACTGGGAGGGCCGGCAGCTGCTGCAGCGGCTCGGTCGCTCGCTCCAGCAGATGGAGCTGGTCGCAGAGAGCTACGTGGCGGTGCTCGGCGACATCGCCAAGCGGGCCGCCGACGCCGAGGCCGAGGGCCGCGCGCTCGAGCGCGCCGAGTCCAACCTGCGTCGCGATCTGTTGCTCGAGCTCGGCGCGATCTGGCGTGACGATCTGCAGCGTCCGCTCGAGGCCGAGAAGGCCTACGCCGAGATCCTCGAGCGCGACGAGACCCACCAGGCCGCCTACGAAGCGCTCGAGTCGTTGCTGCGCAGCCGTGGCGCCCACCAGGAGCTGCTCGAGCTCTACCGTCGCCGCGTCGACGTGGTCTTCAACCAACGCGAGCAGCGGGAGCTGCTCGGGCGCATCATCGAGATCGCCCGCGAGGTGCTCGGCGATCGGGCGACGGCGGTGCGGACCGCCGAAGAGCTGCTCGATCTGATCCCCGACGATCTTGCGACCATCGAACTGCTCGCGCAGATGTACGCCGAGGGCGGTCAGCAGACGGAAGCCCAAGATCTCGACAAGCTCGAGGAGCTGCTCGGGCGCTGGGCCGAGCTGGCCAACGATCGCGAGCTCCGCCACGAGCTCGGCTGCAAGCGCGCGTCGCTGCGGATCCAGCACCAAAATGACGTGTTCGGGGCCGTCGATCTGCTCGGCTCGATCATCGGTGAGAACGGTGATCACGAGCAGGCCCGCGCGCTGCTCGAGGAGCTGCTCGACGTCGCCGACGTGCAGATGCAGGTCGCCGGGCTGCTCGAGCCGATCTATCAGCGCCGCGCCGATCACTACGGTCGGATCCGCGTGCTGCATGTCCGGCGCAACAACGCGGCCGAGGAGATGCGCCGCGACGACGCGACCGCGTACCTGCTGGAGATCGCCCGCATTCAAGAGCAGGAGCTGGGCGACAGGGCGCGCGCGTTCGCGTCGCTGCGCGAGGCGTACTTGAGCGACCCGCGGCGGCTCGACTCGCGCCAAGCGGTCGAGCGGCTCGGGCTCGAGCTCGGTCATGAGCGCGAGCTGGTCGAGATCTGGACGCTCGCGCTGCAGAGCGAGGAGGCCCACGATCGGACGCTGCGCATCGATCTCGTCCACCGCACGGCGATGCTGCTCGACGAGCGCCTGCGCGACTCCGCGGGCGCGCGCAGGGCCTGGCTCGCGCTGCTCGAGCTCGATCCGCCGGACGCTGCGCTCGCGCACAAGACCGTCCGCGCGCTGGTGCGGCTGCATCTCGAGGCCGGCGACTTCGCGGCGCTGGTCCACGCTCAGCGGGCGCTGCTGCGCTTCACCGACGCGCACCACGAGCAGGTTCGGATCCGCCTGGAGATCGCGACCATTCAGCTCGATCAGCTGATGGATCGGATCGGCGCGGCGCTGACCTGGGCCGAGGTCGTCGACATGGAGCCCGCCAACCGCACGGCCCTCGACGCGCTCGAACGGCTGCTGCTGGAAGAGCAGGAGTGGCAGCGCCTGACCGAGGTGCTCGAGCACCGCATCAGCGTGGCCGAGGAGCCGCGCATCCAGGCCCAGCTGTGGCGGCGCATCGGCGACATCCGCCGCGGCGAGCTGCAGCTCGAGCAGGAGGCCATCCAGGCGTTCCAGTCGGTGCTCGATCTCAAGACCGGCCACGACGACGCCGTGTATGCGCAGACTCAGCTGGTCGAGCTCAACCGCGCGCTGGAGCGCTGGCCGGACGTCGAGGAGGGCCTGCGTCGGCTGATCTCGATGGCCGACCACGACGCCGAGCGCGTGCGCCTGCTGGCCGCGACCGCCGAGATCGTCGGCACCAAGCTCGGCCGCCTCGACGACGCGCTCGATCTGCTCAAGCGCGTGCTCGACATGGTCCCGACCGACGTGCGCGCGCGCTCGATGGTCAGCGGCTACTTGGAGCCCGACGAGACCCGCGAGCGAGCGATCCGGATCCTCACGCCGCTCTACGAGGGCGAGCACAACTGGGCCGCCCTGCTGGAGCTGCAGGAGCTGCAGGCGCGCAAGCAGCCGAGCGGTCGCCGTCGCTTGCAAGCGCTCTTGCGGGTGGCGCTGACCCAGGAGGAGAAGCTGGCCGATCCGGCGCGCGCGTTCGCGGTGCTGTGCGAGGCGATGACCGAGGCCGGCGATCAGCCGGAGCTGGCCGAGATCCTCGACAAGGTCGAGCGGCTCGGCGCCGATGCGGAGCGCAGCGAGGCGCTGTGGGCCGCGTACGAGCGGACCGTCGATCACATCCTCGACTCGGATCTCCAGCAACGAGTGCTGCGCTCGATGGGCGTGGTCGCGCTGGCGCGGCTCGGTCGTCTCGACGATGCGCGCCGCGTGTACGAGCGCCTGCTCGAGAGCCGGCCCGACGACAACGAGGCCACTGACGCGCTCGAGCAGATCTACGTGCGGGTCGGCGCCGACCAGGCGCTCGCCAACCTGCTCGTGCGCAAGGTCGATCGGACCACCGCGCCCAACGAGCGCGACAACCTGCTGATCCGCGCGGCGGAGATCCACCGCACGCAGCTCAACGACGACGAAGAGGCGATTCGTCTGTACGAGCGCCTGTCCGACGCCGGCCTCCAGCGCGAGGCCGTGCAGGCGGTGATCGAGACGCTCTACGAGCGGACCGGTCGCTACCGCGAGCTGGCCTCGCACCTCGCTCGCAAGCTCGGTCACCTGCATGGCAAGGCGGCCGTCGACTCGCACCTGCGGCTCGGTCGGCTGTACGGCCAGCACCTCGAGGATCCCGAGGAGGGCATCCGCCACCTCGGCGCCGCGCTGCGGGCCGATCCCGATCACGCGGTCGGGACCGACGAGCTCTCGCACTACTTGAAAGATCCGTCGATGCGCAGCCGCGCCGCGCAGATCCTCGAGCCGGTGTTCATGGCCGTGCAGGACTGGGAGCGGCTGCTGCAGATCCAGGAGGTCCGGCTCGACGAAGCGCAGGACCACGGCGAGCGCGTGCAGATCATGCTGCGGATGGCTCGCATGCAGGAGGAGCAGCTCGAGGACCTCGACAAGGCCTTCGACGCGTACGCCCGCGTGTTCAAGGAGGACCCGACCAACACGCGCGTGCGCGACCACCTGAGCCGGCTGGCCAACGTGCTCGCGACCACCGATCGCTACGCGGAGATCCTGACCGAGCACACCCAGCAAAACCCCGAGGACAACAACGACTCGATGCTCGAGATCGTGCACGAGGCGGCCAAGCTGTGGGCCGGCTCGCTGCGCCAGCCGGCCAAGTCGGTGCCGCTCTACCAGCGCTTGCTCGAGGCGCGGCCCGACGATCGCAGCGTGTTCTCGGAGCTCGAGTCGGCGCTGAGCATGGGCGAGATGTGGCGCGAGCTGGCCGACGCGTACTGGCGCGAGGCCGAGGACAGCCTCGACGAGGATCGCCAGGTCGACCTGCTGATGCGGCTCTCTCGGGTCGCGCTCGACGTGCTCGACGAGCCCAAGCTCGGCGCCAAGGCGTTCCGGCGGATCCTCGACACCCAGCCCGAGAACGATCGCGCCCGCGCCCAGCTCGAGCAGGTCTATCAAATGACCGAGAGCTGGCCGGAGCTGCTCGAGCTGCTGCGCGAGCGTCTGACGCGGAGCGAGGATCAGGACGACCGCACGCCGATCTACCTGATGATGGCGGAGCTGCAGGAAGGCCCGCTCGACGATGGTGAGGGCGCGCTCGATACCCTCGAGGGCCTGCTCGCCGAGGTGCCGGACGAGCCCAACGCCGTGGCTGCGCTCGAGCGCATCGCCGACGCCCGCGTGCCGCAGCGGCAGCGCGTGTTCAACATCCTCCAGCCGATCTACGAGGCGACCGGCAACACGCCGCGGCTGGTCTCGGTCGCCGAGTGGCGGCTGACGATCACCGAGGATCCGGGCGCTCGCCACGAGCTGCACCGCGAGCTCGCGCGGCACCTCGAGAGCATCCCCGACGGGGCCCAGTACTCCTTCCGGGCGCTCGCGCGGGCGCTGTACGAGCCGGGTCCGGCTGAGTCGCTGGCGATCCTCGACGCCGAGATGAATCGCTTGGCGGCGTCGCTGCAGATCCCGGGCGCGCTGGCGGATGCGTTGGTCGCTGCCTCCGAGGGCGGGCCGCTCGAGAGCGACGTCGATCGCCGGCTCGAGATGTTGATCCGCGCCGCGCGGATCCGCAGCGAGGACTCGCCGGAGATCGCCGTCGAGATCCTCCGTCGCGCGCTGCAGCTGCGCGACGATCACGAGGAGGCGCTGGAGCTGATGGACGCCGCGCTGGTGCGGCTCGGCTACCACGAGGAGCTCCGCGAGGTGCTGTCGCGCCGGGTCGAGGTCGAGTCCGGCGATCACGAGCGCGTCGAGCTGCTGCGTCGGCTCGCGACGCTCTACGAGGACATCCTCGCCAACCCGGCCGAGGCCGAGAAGGCTTGGCGGCGGCTGCTCGATCTCGAGCCCAACGACGGCGAGGCGCTCCAGCGGCTGAGCCGGACCTACGCGGCCAGCGGATCGACGACCGAGCTGATCGAGGTGCTCGAGCGCCGCATCGAGGCCAGCCACGACGGCGACGAGCGCCGCTCGCTTCGCATGCAGCTGGCCAGCATCCAGCGCGAGGCGGCCAAGAACCGCGAGGCCGAGATCGAGGTGCTGCGCGCGTTGCTGGCCGAGGTGCCGACCGACGACGAGGCCATGGCCGCGCTCGCGCGGGCGCTGCTCGCCGAGCAGCGTCATGGCGAGGCCGCCGAGGTCATCCAGGAGCGGGCCAACGTCGCGCCGAGCAACGAGCGGCGCGCGAGCCTGCTGCTCGAGGCCGCACGCCTGCACGCCGGTCCGCTCGACGAGCTGGTCGGCGCGGTCGAGCGCTACGAGCAAGTGCTGATGCTGCTGCCGGGCCAGGAGGGGGCGGTCGCCGATCTCGTCGAGCTCAGCAAGCGCGAGGAGGTGTCCGAGCAAGCGGCCATGCTGGTGCGTCCGCACCTCGAGGCCCACGGTCGCTGGCAGGACCTCGCAACGATCCTGGCTGGGCGCGCGCGGCTGTCCAGCGATCCCGACGAGGTGCTCCGGTGCCTGCGCGAGCTGGCCGGTGTTCGCCACGAAAAGCTCGGCGACGCCAAGGGGGCGCTCGAGGCGACCATGCAGCTGATCGACAAGTCGCCGGCGTCGGAGCTCTACGACGCTCTCAATGCGGCGATGCGCTTGGCTGGCGAGCTCGACGGGCTCGACGCCCTGATCGACGAGCTCGGCGTTCGGGCGACCGACGAAGGTCGCGATCCCGAGGCCCGCGTTGCGATCGCGCTCGCGGCTGCCTACGCGGCCTCGGACTACCTCGGCGATCCCGACAAGGCGCTGGCCGTGCTGCTGCCGTTGCTCGACGCCCAGCTGGCCGATCTGCAGACCTGCGAGCGCATCGAGGAGCTCGCCGGGCGCAAGAACGACACCGCGTTGATCGAGCGCGCGCTCGAGGAGGGCTCGCGCCACGCGAGCGGGACCGACAAGCAGGTGCCGATGCTCGTGCGCCTCGGTGAGGCTCGCATCGCCAACCAGCGCTGGAGCGAGGCGGTCGAGGCGTTCCGCGACGCGCTCGACATCGAGGTCGGCCTGCCGGCGGCCGTGCACGGGCTCGAGGCCGTGATGCGCGTGCGGCTTGGCGAGGACGGGCAGGGCGAGCTGCCGGACGGGTTGCTCGATGCGCTCGAGGTTGCGTACCAGGCGACCAGCAACACGCCGGGGCTCGCGATCGTGACCAAGGTGCGGCTGCGCGACGCCGAGGGCTCGGATCGTCTGGCGCTCCTGCAGACGCTCGGCAGCTTGCTCGAGCAAGGCGGCGGTACGCCGGCCGAGGCGCTCGAGGCCTGGGGTGCCCTGCTGGCGATCGATCCCGAGTCTGCGCTCGCACTGGAGCGCACGCTCGCGCTCGCCGATCGGCCCGATCTGGTGCGTCGCAGTGGCGAGCTGCTCGCGCTCGCGGTCGAGGCTGCGCGCGAGGCCTCGCGCATCAGCGTCGGCCTGTGCCTCGCGGCCACGCGCCTGTGGCTGCGCAAGCTCGGCGCGCCCGATCAAGCCCTGGCCGTGCTGCAGCCGCTGCTCGACGAGCAGCCCGATCACGCCGACGCGCTCGGCCTGCTGATCGAGACCGCGCGAGCGCTCGGCGAGCCCAACCGCCTCCACGACGCGCTGCAGCGCGGCGCGGCGGCCCAGGCCGATCCGCTCGCGGCCGCAGCCTTGTGGCGCGAGGCCGCGAGCGTGGCCGAGAACGCGCTCGCCGATGCGACGCTGGCGATCGAGGATCTGCGCCAGCTGATCGACGCCGACGAGTCCGACCGGCCCGGCTGGACGCGGCTGCTGGCCTTGCTCGCGCAGGGCGACGACCACGAGGCGTTCGCCGAGGCGCTCACGCGGCGGGCGATGATCACCGACGACGTCGACGAGCGTCGCGAGCTCCGCTACCGCCTCGCCAACCACCTCGTCAACAAGCTCGAGCGCTTCGAGGACGCGATCGTCGTCTACAACGACATGCTCGGCTTCGAACCGAACGACACGGCGGCGATGCAGGAGCTCGAGCTGCTGCTGCGCAAGCTGGGTCGCTGGCAGGAGGTCCGCGAGCTGCTCGAGCGCAAGCTCGAGGTCGTCGACGGTGAGGACCGCATCGCCACCCAGGAAGAGATGGCGCGGCTGGCCGAGGAGAAGCTCGAGGATGCGATGGACGCCGTCGAGGTGCTCACGCGCGTGGTCCTCGAGCACCCCGAGCGTGACTCCGCGCGCGCGTGGCTCGAGCGGCTCCTGACCAAGGAAGAGCGCTGGAGCGACCTCGCCGAGCTGCTCCAAGGTCGCATGGATCGCCTGCGCGACGCCGGCGACACCGACGGCTACCGCGAGCTCGCCTCGCAGCTCGCCAGCTTGCTGGCCGAGAAGCTCGACGACAGCGATCGTGCTCAGGGGATCCTGACCGAGCTGCTCGAGATCGATCCGGGCTACGTCCCGGCGATCCTCTCGCTCGCGTCGGTCCACGAGGCGCGCGGCGACGACGATGCCGTGCGCGAGACGCTGGAGCGCGCCGCCGCGCTCGAGCCCAAGGGCAGCATCGGCGCGCGCCTGCAGCTGCGCCTCGCCAAGCTGGCCGAGGATCCGAACAAGCGCCGCACTCACCTCGAGAAGGCGCTCAAGCTCGATCCCGGCAACGTCGAGGCCGGCCGCGAGCTGCTCGACATGTCGAAGCAGGATCAGCGCTGGGATCAGGTCGTGTACCTGCTCGAGCTCGCCGCCGGTCGGGCGCAGAGCGACGAGCAGCGCCGCGAGCTGCTGCTCGAGCGCGTCGACATCCTGCTCGGCAAGCTGACCGACATCGACGGCGCGCTGCGGGTGCTGGCCAGCATCTACGAGCAGACCCAGGAAGACGTCGACGTCAACCGCCGCATCGCCGACGCGCTGTTCACCGCCGATCGCTACGAAGAGGCCGTCGGCATGTACCACTGGCTGGTCGAGGTCAGCGCCGGCAAACGCAGCAAGCGTCGCGCCCACTACCTGACCCGCCTGGCCCGCATCGAGATCGCCGGCGGCGAGCCTGACAGCGCGCAGAAGCGGCTCGAGGAGGCCTACCGACTCGACACCACCAACGTCGAGACCTTGCTGACGCTCGGCAGCTTGCACGAGCAGAACCAGCGCTGGCCGGACGCGCTCAAGATCTACCGGTCGATGCTGCTGCAGAACGCCGACAAGTCGGGCCTGCTGCGGCGCGGCGACATCTACCTGCGGCTCTCGCAGGTCCACCTCGGGCTCGGCGAGAAGCCGAAGGCCCAGGCGATGCTGCGCCGCGGGGTCGAAGAGGATCCGGACCACGGCGAGCTCCGGGCCGCGCTCGACTCCATCGGCGGGTGACGGCCAGCGACTTGGCTTCGCATGGCCGTCAACGAAAAGCGAACCCACTTCGGACGGGCTGGCGAGTATTTCGCCATGTCCGAGCTGCTCTTGCGCGGGTGGAACGTCGCGGTCCCGGTGGTGGACGTCGGTGATGACGTGTTCGTTATCGACGACAACGACAAGACCACCCGCCGCGTGCAGGTCAAATCCAGCCTCATTGGACCAAACGACAAGACCGGGCGGCTGGAGGCCAGCTTCACATTGTCCCGCGCTCAGCTACGGTCGACCCACGCTACGCCGCTCATCTACATGCTCTTGGCGCGCGAGCGCACGAAGTGGCGCCGCTTTGTGATCCCTCGTGATCACTTGCTCGAGCTTCACAATAGCTATGTGCAGGCACCCAAGTCGGGGCCGGGTCGTCCTCCAAAGACCCATGAGGACGCGAAGACCGACAACCTGGTGCTCACGATCAGCTTGGAAGGTGAGCCGCAGGCGTGGGGCGCGGTGCTGACGGAGTTCGAGTCGGCATGGCCCGAAGAGCTGCCCGAAGTTCGATCGGGGCCGGGTACTGTCCGCGCGTTGTAGTCACGGACGCGCGAGCTCGTCGTCGGTGACTGGATCGCGGAGGCTCACTCCTCCGAACGAATCCAACCTGGCCTCCGAGACGCCGGTGAGCAGCTGAATGACCTGAGCGACAACATCGCCGTGCAACTGCCCATAGTCTGCGGCGGTTTCGTGCGCAACGAACACCACCGGATGCACACGGACCTCGTTCCCGAAAGCCTGCCGCAGACGTTTGAGCGACAGCGGCTCGATTGCGAATGTCTGCCCGTCGCGGTTGAGCGTCCGGTAGATGATGATCGGTTCGGAGGGCTCCAGCGCCGCGGCCGTGTCCATATCGTGAGTATGCGCCGCTTTCTAGGCGCAATCTACCCGACCGCCGGCACCGCCTCGCGCAACCGGGCCACCAGCACATCAATCGCGACCCGATTCTCCCCCCCTTCGGGGATGATCAAGTCCGCCGTCCGCTTACTGGGCTCGACGAACTGCACGTGCATCGGTCGCACGGTCTCGTAGTACTGCTTGCGCACCGCTTCGAAGTCGCGCCCGCGCGACTTCATGTCGCGACGGATCCGCCGAATCGCCCGAATGTCCGGCTCGGTGTCGACGAAGATCTTGATGTCGAGCTCGCGTCGCAGGTGCTCGTCGACGAACACCAAGATGCCCTCGACGATGACGACCGGCGACGGCTCGAGTCGGTGGGTCTCGACCCGACGGCGATGGGTCTTGAAGTCGTAGACCGGCACCTCGATCGCGTTGCCGGCCTTGAGGTGCTGGAGGTGCTCGACCAGCAGCCCGGTCTCGAGCGCCTCGGGGTGATCGTAGTTGACCCGATTGCGCTGCTCGAGGCTCAGGTCCGGGCGATCGCGGTAGTAGTTGTCGTGGCGCAGGATCGCGACGCTGGTGGCCGGCAACGCCGACGCGAGCGCGTCCGCGACGGTGCTCTTGCCCGATCCGCTACCGCCCGCGATGCCGATGACTAGGCAGGTCTTCTGGTGCTCCATGGACTGCGCGGGGCTCACTTGATGATCCCCGTCTCCCGGGCTTCTTCCTCGCTGATGCAGTCCTCGTCAACCTTGCCGTCGCAGTCGTCGTCGACCTTGTTGCAGACCTCGGCGTGGCGCACGTGGGTCGGCTGGCACTTGATGGTTCCGGCCACGCACTGCTTGAGGCCGGTGCTGCAGGCGCCCGGCTGGCCGGTGTTGCAGGTGGCGCCCGTGCCTTCGATCGCGCCGTCGTCGACCTGGCCGTTGCAGTCGTTGTCCTTGCCGTCGCAGGTCTCGGCCTTCGGCTCTTTGGCCTTGGCGCTGCACACCGACTCGGAGCCGTCGGCGCTGCACGAGTACTTGCCGTCGACCCTGCACTCGCCCTCGCCGGACGAGCACTTGGCCCCGTCGCGCTCGAAGCCGTCGTCGACGCGGCCGTTGCAGTCGTCGTCGAGCGAGTTGCAGAGCTCCTTGCCCGGCAGCACGGCCCCCTGGCACTCGCCCCAGAAGCCCTCGGCGTCGCACTGCCGCTCGCCTTCACGGCACACGCCACGACCCGCCGTGCCCTCGGGCCCCGTGACCTGATCGCCCTGGAAATAGCAGGGCTCCTTGATCTCTGGGTAGCACTCCGCCGGCTTGCGCTTGGTGGCTTCCTTCTGCGCTTTGGCCAGCTCTTTGTCGATCTCGGACGGCCCCGCCGGGGTGCAGCCGACGCCGAAGCCAGTCACGAAGGCGAAGCTGAGGATGAGAGCGATGTTGCGGGTCTCGCGGGAGCGCGCGGACATGGCCGGAGCATACAACGCCCGGCGCGGCCGACACCAGCATGGAGGGCCCACTTGGTGGTATCGTGCGCCGAGATCGTGTCCGTTCTCGGCAGGGCATACCTGGGCGTTAGCCTGATCGTCTTCATCCTCGGCCTGATTTGGTTCACGCTGGTGCTGCAGGAGAACCGCGCGTGGGTCGAGGTGGTGCTCTTGGTGCCACGCTTCGACTTCGTCGATCCGCTGGTCCGTCGACGCCTGCAGATGAACGTCGCGGCGATCATGGCCGGCTGGGGCGGGTGCGTGAGCCTGATCCTGCTGATGGGCATCATCGCGCCGTTTCGCATTCGCAGCATGGCGCTGATGCAGCGGCGCCTGCGAGAGCTCGAGCGCGAGATCCTCGAGCTGCGCACGCTGCCGCTGCGCCAGCACGAAGAGGACGAGATCCTCGCGGCCGAGGCCCACCTCGACATCCGCGCGAAGAAGGTGATGACCGAGAAGATGCGCCGCGATCGAATGCTGCGCGACGACGAGCCGGAGCTGGCCGCCGACGCGGGGCCGTTGGTCGCAGCCTCGGGCGCCGCGAGTCCGGAGGGCCGATGAACCGGAGGTCTAAAAACGGACGGCCCGCAGGGCCGCCCGCGCAGCGGGCCCTCACGCGAAGCGGGAGGAGTCCGTTTTGAGCTTCGTGCTCGTCGCGCTCGTGTGCCTCGCGATCGGCTTCGCGGTCGGCTGGTGGTACGTGATCCCGCGCAAGCTCGACCGCGAGAACGCGGCCCGCCGCAACCGTGTGCTGTACGAGCTGGCCGAGGGCGATCGCGAGAACGTGGCCCAGGAGCTCGAGCAGATCTGCGCGTCGGAGCCCGGCGATCCCACCGTGTTCCTGGCCCTCGCCGCGCTCGATCGTCAGCGCGGCCGCATCGATCGGGCCAAGGCCGTGCACCGCACCGTGCTCGCGTCCGCCGATCTCCCGTCGGAGCAGCGCGTCGCCGCGTTGGTCGGCCTCGGTCGCGATCTGCTGGCCGAAGGCAACGAGCGCGCCGCCGTCGGTGCGCTGGTGCGGGCCGTCAGCCTCGCGCCGCGCAGCGTGGCCACGCTCGAGACGCTCGCGCGTGCGCTCGAGCGGGCAGGGGCGTGGGAGCGCGCGGCCGCGGCCTGGGAACGACTCGAAAAACAGGTCGAAGGTCGACGTGCCCAGGACGCGCGAGCCGGTCGCGGTCACGCGGTCGCGGGTCAGGCCGTCGAGGCGCTCGAGGACGGCGAGGACAAGAAGGCGCGCAAGCTGGCCGAGCGGGCCGTCGACCTCGCGCCCGACAGCGGCCACTGCTGGACCGTGCGCGCGCGCGTCGAGTCGTCGCACGGCGATCCGGCCGAGGCGCTCGAGTCCTGGCAGCGCGCGTGGGAGCTGAGCCCCGTGGGCGCGCGCGTGATCGTGCCCGAGGCCTGGGAGTGGGCGAGCGAGAACCGTCGCCAGGAAGATCTGATGGAGCGCATGCTGTCGAGCCTGCGCATGGCTCGTGAGCCGCAGCTGGTCGTCGCGCTGGCCGAGAAGGTCGCCCGCCAGCACCCCGAGCAGGCCGCCAGCGCGCTCGAGCGCGTCGCCGATCGCAGCCCGTCCGCTCAGCTCGCCTTGGTCCGTCTGCGACTCGCCCGAGGTCAGCGCGAGCTGGCCCGCGAGGCCGCGATGCGTCCGCCCAAGAGCGGCGGCCTGCACTGCAACCGCTGCGGCACGCAGATGGAGCGCTTCGCGTTTCGGTGCAGCAACTGCGGCGCGTGGGACTCGGCCGCGGCCGCGGGTGTGGAGTCGTGAGCGAGCAGGGCCCCAGCGAGCCCGCCAGTCCTCCTGGACGTCGCGTGCTCGCCATGATCGCCCCGTTCTGGCGCGTGTGGGGCCTGCTGATCTTCGTGATCGTGCTGCTGATCTGGTTTCGCCGGATCGTGCTGCCCTTCATCTTCGCCACGCTGATCGCCTATCTGCTCGCGCCGCTGGTCCGCCGCATGGCGCCGCGGCTCGGCGGTCGGCGGGGCCTCGCCGTCATCCTGCTCTACCTCGCGCTCGCGCTCGCGACCCTCGGCTTCTTCGGCGGCGTGCTGCCGGGCGTGGTCGCCGATCTCACCAAGCTGCGCGAGTCCACGCCGTCGGCCGTCGAGAAGCTCAACGAAGAGTGGCTGCCACGCGCGAGCGAGTGGTTCGAGGAGACCTTCCCGGGTCTGCTCGGCGCCGAGCCGGAGCCCGAGACCGAGCAGATCAGCGAGCTGATCGTCACCCCGCGATCCGACGGCAGCTACCGCGTCGACCTCCGCAACGCTCACCTCGAGGTCCGCGAGAGCGGCGGTGGCTGGGTGATCGAGGCCCAGCCCAAGCAGACCCAGACCTTCGCCGAGCTGATCCGCGAGGTCATCGCGAGCAAGGGCGACGAGCTGACCGAGGCCGCCACGCAGTTCGTCCGCGCGGTCGTGACCGGCATCGCCTCGTTCCTCACCGACCTGCTGATCACCTTCTTGATCGCCGGCTTCCTGCTCATCGATCTCGAGCGCGTGAAGGGCCTGATCCGCTCGCTCGTGCCGCCCGACTACCGCGGCGACTTCGAGAACGTGGTGCGTGGCGTCGATCAGGGCATGGCCGGGGTCATCCGCGGGCAGCTGCTGATCTGCCTGATCAACGGCACGCTCGCCTACGTCGGCCTGCTCATCTTCGACGTTCGCTACGCCCTGCTGCTGGCGATGGTCGCGGCCGTGCTCAGCGTCGTGCCGGTGTTCGGGATCCTGATCTCCGCGATCCCTCTGCTCGGCGTCGCGCTGGTGTCCGGCGACGTCGGCCTCGAGGGCTTCGCGTTCGGTCGCGCCGCCGCGATCGTCGGCTGGATCGTCGGCATCCACCTGCTCGAGGCCAACTACCTCAACCCGCGCATCATCGGCACCGCCGACATTCACCCGGTCGTGCTGATCTTCGCGCTGCTCGCCGGTTGGGAGGTGTACGGCCCGATCGGCGCCGTGCTGGCGCTGCCGGTTGCGAGCATGATCCAGACGATCTTTCAATACGTGCGCAAGCGCAGCGCGCACCAGCAGCGCAGCCAGGACCCCTCCGCCAGCTCGAGCGCCATCCGGTTCGACACGGCGAGGCACAAGACTTTGCCGTCGCCAGAGCCCGACCGCGACGACGGATGATCTCGCGCCGCCAACAGGCTAAAAGCCCCGCATGAGTGGTCGCCCCACCGGCGGCGTCGGCAGCCTCTTTCTGATCGACGCCAACAACTTCTTGTTTCGGGCCTATCACGCGCTCCCGATGCTGACCACGCCCGATGGTCGCCCGGTCAACGCGGTGCACGGCTACGTCCGCATGGTGTCCGCGCTGCGCAAGGAATTTGCGCCGCAGTACCTGCTCGCGATCTTCGACGCCGCCGGCCCCAACAACTGGCGGCGCAAGCTCTACCCGCAATACAAGGCCAACCGTCCGCCGCCGGCCGAGGACTTGCAACCTCAGATCCCGATGGTGCGCGAGGCGACCGCGGCGCTGAGCATCCCCTGGGTCGAGCACGACGTGTACGAGGCCGACGATCTGATCGCCGCGTACGCGCACGCGGGCCTCGAGGCCAAGCTCGAGGTCGTGGTCGTCTCGAGCGACAAGGATCTGATGCAGCTGGTCGTCGGCGTCGATGATCCTCCCGCCGGCACCATTCGGCTGTGGGACACGATGAAGAACCGCCGCTTCGGCCCGGCCGAGGTCGAGGAGAAATTCGGCGTCGGCCCGGCGCTGCTCGGCGACATGCTGGCGCTGTGCGGAGACAGCACCGACAACATCCCGGGCGTGCCCGGCATCGGGCCCAAGACCGCCAAGGATCTGCTGACCGAGTTCGGCGATCTCGAGGGCCTGCTGACCAACGCCGCGAAGATCAAGCAGGCCAAGCGCCGCGAGAACCTCGAGCAGCACAGCGAGACCGCTCGCCTGAGCCGCCAGCTGGTCGCGCTGCGCACCGACTTCCCGCTGCCCAAGCCGATCGCCGAGCTCGAGGACAAGGGCCCCGATCGCCAGACGATGGAGACCTTCTTCGATCCGCTCGGGTTCAAGAGCACGCTGGCCGGCGCCGTGAACATGCGCGGCGGCGGTGGGGGCATGCGTCGCGTCGCGCCGCGTGATCTGTCCGAGTCGATGAGCAAGCTCGACGGCGTCGCGGTCTCGGCTGGCGCGACCGAGATCGTGCAAGCCAACCAGCGGGAGAAGCTGGACGAGTTCCTGACAGCCGCACGCGCGGCCAAGGCCCTCGCGTTCGAGCTGCAGCTCTCGGGCGAGGATCCGATGCGCGCCGATCCGATCGGCCTCGCGCTCGCGATCCCCGACTTGCAGACCCCCGGCAAGCTCGCGCGCGCCCCCATCTACCTGCCGATCGCCCACCGCAGCCTGTCCGACGGCGCGACCAAGCAGTGGGACGCGGCCGTGTTGATCGCCGCCGTCGCCCCAATCCTCCGCGACCCAGCGATCACCAAGTACACGCACGCGCTCAAGAACCAGGAGGTCGTGCTGCTGCGCCCGCCGTTCTCGCTCACGCCCGAGGCGGTCGCGGTCGATACGATGTTGGCCTCGTACACGCTCGATCCGGCGCGGGCCGATCACGAGCTCGAGGGCCTGGCCAAGGATCTCGGCGGCCATGCGCTCGGCGATCGCATGTCGATCGTCGGCAAGGGCCGCCAGCAGGTCGGCTTCGATCAGGTCGACGTGGCGGTGGCCGGACCGTGGGCGGGCGAGCGCGTCGGCCTGCTCGCGACCCTGGGCCCGCACCTGCACAAGGCCATCGTCGACGCCGGCGAGCAGAGCAAGAAGCTGTTCGAGGCGATCGAGATGCCGCTAGCGACCGTGCTCGCTCGCATCGAGCGGCGCGGCATCCTGCTCGACTGCGACGAGCTGCGCGGGCAGGGCAAGGATCTCGGCGAGCAGATCGAGACGCTGCGCGAGGCCATCGCGACCGAGGCCGGCTACGCGATCGATCCCAACTCGCCCAAGCAGCTCGGCAAGTTGCTGTTCGAGGATCGCGGCCTGCCGGCCAAGAAGAAGACCAAGACCGGCTACAGCACCGACGCGCAATCGCTCGAGGAGCTCGCGCTGCTCGATCCGATCGTCAAGCAGATCCTCGACTTCCGCAGCCTGACCAAGCTCAAGGGCACCTACCTCGACACGCTGCCGACCCTGGTCAACCCCGAGACTGGCCGCCTGCACACGCACTTTCATCAGGCCGTGGCCGCGACCGGTCGGCTGTCGAGCAGCGAGCCCAACCTGCAGAACATCCCGATCCGCACCGAGGCCGGTCGTCGCATCCGCCGAGCCTTCATCGCGCCCGAGGGCATGATGCTGGTCACCCTCGACTACTCGCAGATCGAGCTGCGAGTGCTCGCGCACCTGTCCAAGGATCCCAACCTCACCCGCGCATTCCAGGATGGCGCCGACGTGCACCGCCGGACGGCGGCCGAGGTCTTCGAGGTGCCCGAGTCCGAGGTCACCGACGAGCAGCGGCGCGTCGCCAAGGCCGTCAACTTCGGCGTCATCTATGGCCAGACCGCGTTCGGCCTAGCGCGTCAGCTCAACATCCCGCAGGGCCGCGCCGGCAAGTACATCAAGGCCTACTTCAAGAAGATCCCCGGCGTGACCAGCTATATGACCGCGCTGATCGACACCGCCAAGGACACCGGCTTCGCCGAGACCATCTTTGGTCGTCGTCGGCGGATCCCCGAGCTGCGTCGCAAGGGCGCGGCTGCGAGGTCCTACGGCGAACGCATCGCTCGCAACACGCCGATCCAGGGCAGCGCCGCCGACATCCTCAAGATTGCGATGGTCGAGGTCGAGCGCCTGCTCGCCGACAAGCCGTGGGCGCGGATGCTGCTCACCGTCCACGACGAATTGATCTTCGAGTGCGAGGCCGACAAGGTCGAGGCGCTGATCGCCTTGGTCAAGCCCGCGATGGAGCACGCCGCGATTCTCGACGTGCCGCTGCTGGTCGAGGGCGGCTCCGGCCGGACCTGGAACGACGCGAAGGGCTGACCATGATCGCGCGCGAGCGTCAGCGGATCGAGGGCTCACGCGGCGCCATCGTCTGCGACACTCGCCACTTTCCGATCGTGGTCCTGCAGTGGCACGGGCAGCCCGACGCCGCGCTGATCCAGGCCTTCGATCGCTGGATGGACGACCTGCTGCGAGCGCTGAGGGCCGAGCAGCTGCGCATGGCCACGCTCGGTGATCTCACCCGCGCCGAGCCGCCGTCGCACGAAGACCGCCGCACGCTGGTCGAGCTTCGCATGAAGCACCAACGCGAGAGTGAAGGACACGTGGTGCTCGACGTGCTCGTCTCCGACCGCGCAGCGCTGCGGGGCATCTGCGAGACGCTGACGTGGATCAACCCGCGCGCGCCCGCGGTGGTCGCGACCAGCATGACCGAGGGGTTACGTCGCTGCCGTGCGGCGCTCCAGCAGGTTGGGATCTCGGCGCCGTCGCTGCGCGCCGAGGAATTCGAGCAGCCGACCTGAGCAGGACTTGCGCGCGGCCTCGGGCTTGCGATCGCTAGCCTCGATCCGTGCGCGCACGTCAGCGGATCCAGGGCTCGGCTGGCTTCATCATCTGCGACGCCCGGCACCTGCCGATCGTCGTCGTCCGCTGGTTCGGCACACCCGAGCTCGCGCTCGTCACTGCGCTCGCGCAATGGATGGATCAGCTGCTCGACACGCTCGAGCGCGAGCAGCTGCGCGCCGCGATGGTGCTCGACATCAGCCACAGCGATCCGCCCGACAGCGACAACCGCCGGGCCATGGTCGCAGCTCGCACCGCCAAGCTCCCGCGCCTGCGCGAGCGCCTGGTCGCCGATCTGCTGGTCGTCAATCGACCCGCCGTGCGAGCCGTGATCACGGCCATGAACTGGATCTCCCCACACGTGCAGGCGACCCCTGCGACCTCGCTCGACGAGGCCCTGCGGCGCTGTCACGAGGCGCTCGCCCGCGAGGGCATCATTGCGCCGCGGCTCACCGCGATCGAGTTCGAAGCGCCGTAGCGGGGCGCGGCCGCCTGCCGATGAATCACGGACTCACGGCGAGCACCGGCGATAGCAGCGACGACAAATCATCGTGGCGCAGCCCGAGCGATCGGCCCAGTGGATCGGCTGATCGGCCGGCTCAAAGTACATGCATGCTCAAACCACTCCTGCTCGCGCTCCTCTCCGCATGCGGCGTCTCCAACTCCACCACCGACACCGGCCCGGGTGACGTCCCCGACGATCAGCCGCTCGCTCCACCCAAGGACATCAGCGTCGAAGAGCAGCACTTCTGTTGCGCGAGCGTCGACGCCAAGGCACGGAGGGGGGACGGGTGCTTCCTCGTCGCCAAAGACGACCTCAGGCTCTGCACCACGGCGATCCTGTACTGCCCCGGCTTCTATACGCTGGACGGCGGCGTGGTGGAGTGCCCGAAGTGACTCGCGGCCATGCTGCCGCAGTTCCCGATAACCGCGGGGCCAAGACGGACGATCACCGAAGCCGATCAAAAAGACCCCCAACGGGGGTCACCACGTGCGGTCGTAGTTAGCGAGCCTTTTGAGCGAGCGAAGCTCGCGGCTCAACAGATGCAGCCCACGGGGGCTACCTAAATTCCCAAGGTCTCGCTGAGAATCCCCTCGAGCTCGTCGACCTCCTGGAAGTCGACCAGCAGATCCTGAAACTCCTTGGTCGCGAGCCCCATCGCCTCGGCGACCTGTCGCAGATACCGGTCCTCGGCGAGATCGATCTCGTCGTCCGACTCGGTCACAGCGGCGATCATCTCGAGGATCGAGCGGCGATCGCTGCCGAGGTGCGAGAGCTTCTTGCCGGCGGCCACCGGATCGAACGCGGCCGGGGAGAACTCGCGGAAGCGGGCCTCGACGGCGTCGGGGAAGGTGGTGCTGCCGGCGAGCTTGGCGAGCAGGCTGCGGATCTTGTCCTTCTCCTGGCCCTCGAGCCGTTTGTCGGCGTAGGCGGCTCCGAGCAGCAGATCGGTGATGGTGAGGATGTGGTTCTTCATGATGGAGAGGCCCGGCCGGGACGACTGTTCTTATATCGCGACGGCCGCCCCGCTGTCGCGGGTTTGCGCGAGCCCTGCTAAGGTCGGCGCGGTGAGGGGTTCGTCCTCCAGCGTCGGCT
>DATLLB010000610.1:0-4018 GCA_035538075.1 Enhygromyxa sp. | reverse complement strand
CGCGTAGGCGGTCCAGATCCGCTGGGCCTGGCTCGCTACCTCGCTGCCCGCGATCGCAGCCTCGAACTGCGCGAGCGCAGGCGGCTCGGGCAGCTCGGGATCGATGCGATTGAGCACGACCGCGTCGATCCGCAGCCCATAGTCCGAGAGCTGGCCCAAGAAGCCTTCGGCCTCGCGCACCGAGAACGGCGAGGCGCTCGTCACCAGCAGCACGCCCGTGTCGGCGCTGCGCAAGCGCTTCTCGAAGTCGCCGCCGCGTCGCTGAAATTCGCCGAGCACGTCGGCGAACTCGCGCAGGAACGCGCCGAGATCACCGATGAACTGGCCGCCGCCGATGACCTCCAGCGTCTTGCTCAAGACCGAAGTCCCGAGCCCGAGGATCTTCGCGCCGATCCGCCCGGTCCCGGCCAACAGCCGCGCGCCGGGGTTGTCGATCAGCTCGCGCACGCGCGAGGGCGCATCGAGGAAGTCGATCGCGTTCGCAGTCGGCGGCGTGTCGAGCACGATCAGATCGTGCTCGTCGGCGTCGAACAGCATCTGCACGCGGGCCATGGCCGCGAATTCCAGTGCGCCCGAGAGCCGCTGCGCGGTCGCCTGGTAGATGCGACTGGCCAAGATCTTCTCGGCCACGGCGGGATCGCTGGCGTGCTGGCGGACGATCGCGTCGAACACCTTGGCGCCGTCCAAGATCAACGCATCGAGGTGGCGACCCGGCTCGCGGCGCACGGGCACGACTTCGCCGGTCGGGCTGTTCTCGAGCCCGAGCGCCTGCGCGAGCCGACGCGAGGGATCGATCGTCACGACCACGACCTTGCGACCGTGCTTCGCGGCGTGGAGGCCGAGCGCGGCGGCGCAGGTGGTCTTGCCGACGCCGCCCGGTCCCACGCACAACACCAACTTGCGCCGCTCGAACACCGTGGACTCGTTGTGCGCCATGTCTTAGGCTCCGTCGCCATGCCCTCGAGCAAACGCCAAGGGTTTAAAGTCCGCGTCGGCGAGCGCGAGCACGAGGTCGAGGTCACGCCCGATCACATCCTCGTGGATGGGATCGCATACGAGGTCGCGGACGCGGGTGGGCATGCGGTGCGCGTATCGGCGGCGGCCGATGACGATGCGCGCCAGATCGAGGTCACGCTGGCCAGCAACGGGCGGCCGAGCGAAGCCTGGGTGGCCGGCTCGCGCGCGCGCGTCGAGGTGCTGACCGAGCAGGAGGCCCGGCTCGCGGCTGCGCTCGGCAAGTCGGCGGCCGGCTCGGGCAGCGGCTCGCTCACCGCTCCGATGCCCGGTCGCGTGGTCAAGGTGCTGATCCGCGAGGGCGAGGCGATCGAGCGCGGCGCCCCGGCGATCATCGTCGAGGCCATGAAGATGGAGAACGAGCTGCACGCTCCCGCTGGCGGGATCGTGCGCAGCGTGGCGGTCCGCGAGGGCGACACCGTCGACGCCGGACAGATCCTCTGTGAGATCGAACCGGCGGCGGAGTGACGGCTCCCTAAGCATCGGCTGCGTCGCCTCCGGTCTCGAGCGCTCGCAGCAACGCACGGACGCGCTCGGGTCCCTCGAGGCCCCACGGCCACCACGGCACGTAGAGCAGCGGATCTCGAGCGCCACCACGGCTGATCCGCTCGTCGAGCCACGCGCCGACGAACTCGCGTTGCTCTCGCCCACGCTCGCCGACGCGATCGACGACCTCGAGCATGCTCGCGACCGCAGGCCCGTCGACGGGCGGCAGCGGGGGGAAGCGTGGCCATAATTTGTCGACCACCAGCGCTCCGATCGCGAGCCCGATCTCGTTGCGCAGCGCGTCGGCGAGCTCGCCCATCTCGGTCAGCGGCCACGGCTCGGGCAGGCCGACCAGCACCGCGGCAGTGATCGCCGGATCCTGCAGAGCCTCGCGCATGGCCGCAGCCTCGCGCGTGATCGGGCTGTCGCTGATCGTCTCGAGGATCGCCTGCGGCACGCCCAGCACCAGGCGCAGGTGCCCCGAGGCTGGACCGTCGAACAGGATCGTGTCGAAGCTGCGCGCGCGCACGGCCTCGTGCCAGACCTTGCCGAGGATCGCGAAGTCGTCGAGCCCCGGGATCGCTCGCAACAGCCGACGCACGACCTTGTTGCCGAACACCGCGTGCGAGAGCCGTTGGCTGTGCGTGACCAGGGCGCCGTACTCCTCGACGCAGGTCGCCGGCACCAGCCGCTGGATGAACAGGTTGGGCGCGACCTCGACGGGGATGTCCTCGAGCCGCTCACCGCCGAGCATCCACGCGAGTCGATCGTCGTGACCGGTGGTCGCGATCAAGGTCTTGCGACCGCGAGCCGCGAGCGCCGAGCCGAGCAGCGCCGCGACCGTCGTCCGCCCGACGCCGCCCTTGCCGCTGACGATCAGCAGTCGACGGGCTCCGAGGTCCTGGAACAGGGCCTCCGGTTCGCTGCGGCGAAGCTCCGGCACCGGGCCGGGAGGGTGGCACAGGCCCGCTTGGCTGGCCAGCGGCGTGCAGGTCATCGCGGCTTGACCCGCTCGCCCATCGACCGTGATGCTCTGGGGCTGCCGCGTCTCGCGGTAGGCGCGAACTGGCGAATGTCGGTCGTTCTCAAGACCCCCGCAGAGCTCGAGAAGATGCGCGCGAGCTGTCGCTTCGCGGCGTCGGTGCTCGACTTCATTCGCCCGCACGTGCGCGCCGGGGTCACCACCGGCGAGCTCGACCAGCTGTGCCACGCGTACATCGTCGAGCACGGCGCGTATCCAGCCCCGCTCAATTACAAGGGCTTCCCCAAGTCGATCTGCACCTCGGTCAACGAGGTCGTCTGCCATGGCGTGCCCGGCGAGCGTCGGCTCGCCCACGGCGACATCATCAACATCGACGTCACCACGATCTTGGACGGGTGGTTCGGCGACACCTCCGAGATGTTCACGGTCGGCGAGGTCAGCGACGCCGCGCAGACGCTGATCGATCACACGCGCGAGGCGATGTGGCTCGGCATCAAGGAGGTCGCGCCCGGCAAGACCGTCGGCGACATCGGAGCCGCGATCTCCGAGTTCGCCAAGCAGCACAGCTACGGCGTGGTCGAGGTGTTCTGTGGCCACGGCATCGGTCGAGAGATGCACATGGCCCCGCAGATCCCCCACGTCGGCAAGCGCGGCTCGGGTGTGCGCCTGCGTCCGGGCATGACCTTCACGATCGAGCCGATGCTCAACCAGGGCACCGCCCTGTGCGACCTGCTGGCCGACAAGTGGACCGCCGTCACGCGCGACCGCAAGCTCAGCGCCCAGACCGAGCACACGATTCTGGTCACCGACGACGGCTACGAAGTGCTGACCATGCGCGCGAGCGCGTGGCGTCCCGCCGACGCCCGCGTGTAGCCGGGCGCGAAGGATGGCTGTAAATTGCCAAGCATGCTTGGCATCCGTGCACGCGCCTGCACGGCTCGATCGTCTTGACCCATCTGGGCGAACGGGGTTTACTGCGCGCCGATCGGTCGGTCGACGGCGAAGCTCCCGGCCAGAGAGGAACCCCAATGAGTCTCCAGTCTGCTACGGATACGATCAAGGGCCGCGTCGGCGACGACGCCGGGCTCGGTGCGACCCTCAAGTTCGACACGGGCGATGACGGCGTGATCTTCATCGACGGCCGCTCGAAGCCCAACACCGTCTCGAACGACAACAAAGAGGCCGACTGCACCATCGGCGTCACGCTCGGCGATCTCGAGGCGATGCTCGCCGGCGACCTGGCCCCGACCACCGCGTTCATGAGCGGCAAGCTCCGGGTCGAGGGCGACATGGGCGTGGCGATGAAGCTGCAATCGCTGATGTAGCGGGGTCTTTGAGCTGAGTCTGAGGGCCACCTTCCCCGCTCGGGTTGGTGGCCTTTTGCAATTAAGTGCTTTTCGGCGATGCGCCGAAACACACTCCCAAAAATCGCTTCGCGATTTTCGGGAGCACGCTGGGACCGCCCCCCTCACGGTGTGAAGACCTACAACCGCTGGACTTGCTCGAGCGCCTCGACGCGATCGCGTAGCTCGTCGA
>DATLLB010000609.1:0-4040 GCA_035538075.1 Enhygromyxa sp. | reverse complement strand
GACGAGGACTTCTTGACTCTGGCGCCGAGTCGGCGGGGTTCCTCGCGTTCTACTATGCACGCCGCCGAGCACCAACACGGGCGCCCGCACGCCGGCCTGACGCAGCTCCACGCCCTCCTCGATCAGCGAGACCGCGCCGCTGCACGGCAAGAGCCTGAGCGCGACCGAGCTGTGCCTGCTCCACGGCGCGCTGCGACCATGATCTCGCGAGCCCCCACGCCCACGCGATGTCGACGTAGCCGCGCAGCTGCCAGTAGCACTCTGGCGAGCTGATCGAGGTCCCGCTCGGCACCCGCAGCGAGAACGGCATCGGCAGCACATCCCCCTTGCTGGTCTTCCACGGCCCCTGCCGCGCCAGACAGCGATCCCACACGTGGCCTTGCTTGTGGCCCTTCTTGTGGAACTCGACCAGCTCGATGAACACCGAGGCCACGGTCTCGTTGTCGGTCGACGTGAACTCGAGGAAGCCGTTGATGGTGTTGTCGTTGGCGAAGGTGTCGCCGGGCAGCGCGATCAGGAGCGTGCCGTTGTTGTTGCTGCCCTGGCTGCGGTAGCTCAGCTCGGCCGGCGTCGGGCCCTGCGAACCGCCGACGCCGACGGTCGCGGCCACACCCACGCCCATGCTGCTGCGCGCCTGAGCGGCCTGATGCGCCGCGGGTGAGCCGACCGGCGCTGCGCTTGGCTGCGACTGCGGACGCGGCTGCGCGTAGGTCATCGGCTGCGGCGGCGCTGCGTAGCTCATCGGCTGTGCGGGCGCGTAGCTCGGTGGAGGCGCGCTCATCTGCTGCTGCCGCCGCTGGGCCATCAAAGCCATCAGCTCGGGCGGCAGCGCGGCCATGACCGTGGCCGCCTTGCCGCCGCCGGGCTGCGTCCACTCGACGCCGAGCGGCGCGTGGCCGACGTACACGATCTGTCCGGGCGCGAGCTCGATCGGATGCGGCCCAAGTGGCTGACCGTTCACCCAGGTCCCGTTCGACGAGCCGAGATCGCGGATGTAGACCGCGTGCCCTTGCACGAACACCTCCGCGTGCCGCCGCGAGACGCTCTCGTCGTGGATCCACAGCTCGCAGCTGGTCTCGTCGCGGCCGATCAGGATGCGCGGCTTGGTCGGTCCGACCTGGCGCGTGAGGGTGCCAAGCTTCAGCTCTACGGTCATCGTCGCTCCGGGGGGTGCGCGCAGTGTATCAGCGCCACGACGCGCTCTGCTACGCTGAGCCATGCCACTGCGACGCTACGGCGTGCTCAAGGCTCGACCGACCGATCGCCGCCAAGGAGGCGGTCGCTCGCCCCACTATCACATCCACGCCGTCGATCACGGCGAGGACTACCGCATCTCGATCAGCGTGCGCTCCAAGCCTGGGCCCTCGCAGCTGCTCTACCGCATCGACGATCGCTTCGACCACCCACTGCTGAGCAAGCTCCGCGAGATGCCGATGGGCTTTTGTGGCCTCGCCTCCGAGCCCGGCGGGATCGCGCTCGACTACGTGCGCGGCGACCTGCTGCGCCGCGAGCAGATGCACGAGCTGCCCTGGGACGTGCCCGGTCCGGATGACGACTTCAACGAGCTGCTGCACCTGTGGGTCGGACGAGCGCTGCGTGACGAGGACGCGCTGCTCTACGCATTCGGCGAGCGCTTCGGACCGGTGCACGGGCCCGATCCGCACTTTGGCTTTCGGCCGAACACCGGGATCTACAACGTGCACATGAATCAGGGCAGCGCGCTGCCGTACGTCGGGCTCGACGGCGGCTGGCAGGATGGTGCGGTGTTGCTGTGGTTTCCGGCGATCGTCGAGGGTGGAGAGGTCAAAGTGCGCGAGCGGTGGGTCGCCGTGTTCGTCGCGTTCGCTTCGCAGCGGTGGGAATGAAGCACGCTTCGCTCCGTGACGACAATTGCGGGAGCAATTCACGATCTGCTCCGACTATCCCTGCGCAATGCCTCGCTCGTATGAACAACGCATTCTGGCCCTCCTGTGCGCACGACCCGAGATCGCCCTCGTACTCTGGGCCATCGCCGAGCCGCAAGCCGTTCACCTGCACGCTTGCGAGTGGAGCGCCCGGACGGACTCGGCTCGCGCGGAAGGCTGTGTAGTCACCCTGCATCCGGCGGATGATCCTGAGGGACCCGCAAAGATCGTGCTGGTTGTCGAGTGCCAGCTACAACCGTCCGAGCTGAGGCTGCGTTCTCTATGCGAGCACCTGGCCGCCGCACGGAGTCTTCACCGCGCTGTAGGCCGAGTGCTTTTCATCAGCCCGATCGACGATGTGATCGCCTGGGCTCATGCTGCCTTCGACGATGAACCCAAGCTGCGACCAGAGCTGATTGGCCGCGAGCAGGTCCCTCGCATCGAAGATCTCGATCAAGCAATTGCTCGGCCCGAACTCGCCGTACTGTCCGCCGTCTTCCACGGGTCGCACCCCGGCGGGGCCCAGATCGCCATCACTGCCACGCGAGCGTTGCGGGCGCTACGTGAGCACGTTCGGGAGGAGTATTCTGGATTGCTCGAGGATGCGCTTCCGCGGTCTTTGATCCCCGCAGTTCGATCATGATCCCCTCGCGCGTGGAGTGGTGCACACTACCGGGGTGCTCCGCATCTACGGCACCCAAACCTCTCCGTATGTCCGTCGCGTCCGCATCGTGGCGCACGAGCTGAAGCTCGCGCACGAGCTGATCGACACCTCGACCGAGGATGGCCTCGAGGCGCTGCGCAAGGTGACGCCGATCTGGAAGATCCCGGTCGCGGAGATCGACGGCGTGCCGGTGTTCGACTCGGCGGTGATCAACGAGATGCTGCTGCGCTTGCACGGACCCGGACCGCTCGCGCCGCATGATCCTCATGACGTGATCCTGCGCAACGCGATCACGGTGATCGACGGGGCGCTCGACTCGCTGATCAACGGCTTCTATCTGGGCAAGGACGGCGTGACCGCCGAGACGGCGGCGTACATGCAGAAGCAGCAAGATCGGGCTGCGAGCGCGATGAGGTGGCTGGAGGGGCGCGCGAGCGAGGGCTGGCTGACGCCGACAAAGAGCTTTGGGTTGGCTGAGATCGCGCTGTGCACTGCGCTCGGGTGGATGCGGTTTCGCGACACCTACGCGATCGAGCGCCACCCTGCGCTGCTGCGTTGCTTCGAGCAGCACAGCGAGCGAAAGAGCCTGCAGGCGACGCAACCGCCGGGCTGACGAGTGCCTGACGAGTAGACGATGCGTGCGCGCGTGGGCGATACTCGATCGCGGTGCACCCCCTCGCAGAGCAGTCGATCTTGGCCGAGGCTGCGCAGCGCTTCGGCGTGGACGAGCCCCTCGAGCCGCAATTCGCTCCGGCCTTTCGCGCGCTGCTTCGGGCTCTGCACGAGGAGGCGCGGCTGAGCCCGGCGGGGCTCGAGCGTACGCGTGCGCGGCTGCTGCGGGCGCTCGGGCGTCGCGTGGCGCTGGCCGAGCTCGAGCGCGTCGAGCCGAGCGTGACGGCCATTGCGATCGAGCGACCGATCGTGGTCACCGGATTTCCGCGGACCGGCACCACGCTGCTGCACAACCTGCTCGCGCGCGTGGACGGGATGTGGGCTCCCCCGCTCTGGCAGCTGCGCATGCCGGTCCCGCCGATCTCGCTCGCGGCCGAGCAAGCGCCGGAGTGGGAGCAGGCCCAGCGCGACGACGCGGCGGCGTTGCTCGACTCGGTATATTCGGCGGCGCCGGGCTTTCGTGCGATTCACCCGATGCACCCCGATTGGCCGGACGAGTGCAATTGGCTGCTGCGCAATTGCTTCTCGACGCTGGTCAACGCGTTCAATTGGTTCGTGCCGGGCTATGTCGAATTTCTGCGGACCTGCGACATGCAGCCGGCCTACGCGGATCACCGCCGATTCCTGCGCGCGCTGCTGCATCGTCGCGGCGATCGGCCTCGGCTGGCGCTCAAGGATCCCTTCCACATGTGGCAGGTCGAGGCGTTCCTGGCCGCCTACCCCGACGCGACGATCATTCAGCTGCACCGCGAGCCCGTGCAGATCGTGCCCTCGCTGGCGAGCCTGTGCGCGAGCCTGCA